>JAJSAC010000041.1 GCA_024274915.1 Thermodesulfobacteriota bacterium | reverse complement strand
TTCGGCTGGTGTGTTGGAGGTGTTAAATATAATGGCCGATCTTGCTTTCAACAGTCCCTTAGGGATTCCTTCCCCTTTGTCGCCTTCCAGAAATTCGTAGGCAACGCCTGGACGAAATACCCTGTCAATCCAACCCTTAAGAATGGCTGGAGGCTGCCCCCACCAGTTTGGGTGGATGATCACAATTCCGTCCGATTCCACTAACTCATCACAGTATTTTTTGATGAAGGGGGGAAGTTGTATCCCTTCCTGTATCTCACCAGCTGGAAGAATGGGATCAAAGTTTTCTATATATAAGTCATGAAAATAGGTATAGTGGCCATTGTATTGGAGGGTATTTAACACAGATCCTGCTATTGCATGGTTAAAACTTTTTCTATTTGGATGGGCCAGTATTACAGAGACTTTCATCTTCCGGTTTCCTTTTATAGTATAAATTTAGCTTTCACTGGAGTGTTGGAAGGGATTGTAACCCGGTTTTTTGTAGAGTTTGTCTTCATTTTCGATAATGTCGGGCCTGTAAACTTTTTCGAGCCAATGGGAAGGATCGATTTCTTCAAAGGCTACCGACACAGCTTTTTCGTCGCATTCTGCAATAGCGACCACGTCTTTGACAATGGCTTCGGCCAGTCGTTTTTTCTGTTCTTCTGTTCTGCCTGGATACAATTTCACGATAATGTGAGGCATTTTATCCTCCTTTCACTTGCTTATTCGTGCATGTCCTAATGTGATTAAGTCTTTGCATGTTTCTAATGCTATATGCATTCTGCTCCTTTCTTCAAGAGGATG
The DNA here is from genome assembly GCA_024274915.1 of Thermodesulfobacteriota bacterium. GTDB lineage: Bacteria > Thermosulfidibacterota > Thermosulfidibacteria > Thermosulfidibacterales > B14-G1 > B14-G1. The sequence goes on along the minus strand of JAJSAC010000041.1, from coordinate 2,520 downwards.
GGGGCCGGACAAGTTCGAAGGATGGGGCCTGGACTGTAAAAATGATGTTATTTATTGTATCTAAAGAGGTCAAGGTTCTGGAGGGCAGAAGGGGTTGTTTTCCGTCTTAGGCAAAAGAATAGTCTTCTCCATAGTTGCCATTCTGGGCTTTTGCTGGCTCCTCTTAATGATATGGCTCACCAGTGAGCAGAAGAAGTTTCTCTTGGATCAGCTCCGATCTCAAGCGGAAGGTGTTTACCATTACATCGTCCTCTCCAGACACTGGATAGCGTCTAAAGGGGGCATATACGTGAAGGAGGGGGATAAGTACAAACTTGTCACCCCATCCCATTTCACCAAAGACGTGGCCAATTACGCTCAGGATAGGCTTCCCTATAGAGTGAAGGTGGCTGTCCTCCATACCAAAAACCCCTTCCATGTCCCCGATGGTTTTGAGAAAGAGGCCATATTGGAACTCCAGAAGGGGGGAGAAGAGAGGTATGGCGGGTGATTGAGGATCACGGGGGACCCCTTTTCCGCTTTGCTGCGCCCATCACCTTCCAGAGGGAGTGTAGTAACTGCCATGAGGAGTATAGCGGGGCTAGAGTTCAGGGGTGTATAAGTATCGCTTTTCCGGCCCTGGGAGTCTTTAGGGAACTGAAGAGGAACCAGATGTACCTCTTTCTCTATCTTTTAGTCTCTCTCTTAGTGGTCTTTAGCCTCCTGGGTTTCCTTTTGAAGCGCTCTATCCTTGACCCTTTGAACGGGTTTATGGTGGCGTCTGGGGAGATCGAGGAGGGAGATCTGGGGGTGAGGGTGGATCTGGAGGATAGGGGAGACGAATGGGGGAGGTTGGCCGAGAGCTTCAACAAGATGGTGGACCAGGACTTCCCCCAAAAATCCCTTCTTGGTGAAGGTATGGCGTTCAGAACCCTAGACTGTACCTTTCAGATAAGTGAAAGGGCGGGGCATTCCTCCCTTGCCCATATAATCGGCGCATGGGAGCCTGGCTTGTAATCGCCAAAGACTTGGTTTTTCGTAACTTAGTCTCTGGGCGCCTCAAATATGGCTCTGCGCTCGGAACGCCCCGCCCTGCCATCTGAGGGTAGAACTGGGGGAAGTCCTGGATGGTGGACAGGCTGGCGCGACACCAGAGGGAGTTGGAGGTGGAAGTGGAGAGGGCAACCAAGGAGCTCTCCAGGGCCTATGAAGAGCTGAAGGAGACGGAGAAGTTCCGTTCTGAGTTCTTTTCCAACATCACCCATGATCTCAAAACCCCCATTACTGCCATTAAAGAGGCTGTGGATCTGGTGGTGCGCAAGGGGAGAGGAAAGGACCCCCATGTGGAGATCATAAGTAAGAACACGGAAAAGCTATCCAAGATGATCAGCGATCTACTGGACTGCGCCAGACTGGAGAGTGGTCAGCTGGAGCTGATGAAGGAGGAGGGAAACCTGGTGGGAGCCGTGGAGGAGGCTGTTTTCATGGCCACCTCCTTGGCGTGGACCAAGGGGGTTACTCTTTCATTCGAGAGGGGTGAAGAATACTTGCCTGTTGTTTTTGATGGAGACCGTATCTCCCAGGTTCTGGTGAATTTGTTGGGTAACGCCATTAAGTTCTCTCCCAAGGGAGGCCAAGTGGTGGTGAGGCTCACCAGGGAGGATAGGTGGGTTGTGGTATCTGTGGAGGACCATGGTCCGGGTATCCCCGATGAAGAGTGGGACAAGGTCTTCCAAAAGTTTTACAGGGGAGGCCGGGGTGTTTCCAGAGAAGGAATAGGCTTGGGTCTGGCTATCTGCAAGGGTATAGTAGAGGCCCACGGGGGGAAGATATGGATATCCAGGCCGACCCACAGGGGAATTGTTTTCAGTTTCTCCTTGCCTCGAGGGCTCAAGGAGGTAGAAGGTGGAAGAGACGGTTATTCTCATAGTGGAGGATGATCCTGATATCTTAACGGTTCTCAAGGACCAGCTGGAGATGGATGGCTACCGGGCTTTGGGGGCCGCCACTGGTGAGGAGGGATTGGTGCTGGTTCAAGAGGCCAGACCCCATTTGATCATTTTAGATCTCAATCTGCCCGATACGGATGGCCTCCGTTTGTGCAGGGAGTTTAGGAAGAAGACGGATGTCCCCATCATTATGCTCACCGTAAGGGATAGCGTTTCCGACAAGCTCAGGGGATTTGAGATGGGGGCCGATGACTATGTGACCAAGCCTTTTGAGTATCTGGAGTTGGCAGCTAGGATAAGGGCCTGTTTGAGGAGGAGTAGGAAAGTCCCCCATGATCAGGAAGTATTGGACGGAGGAAGGATCCAGGTGTTTCCTCAGCGGCGGGAGGTGTACTTGGACGGCGAGCCCGTTAAGCTCACAAGAAAAGAGTATGAGCTTCTGGAACTGCTGGTGAGTCACGGGGGAAAGGTCCTCACCAGGGAGTTCATAAAATCCCAGCTGTGGAAGGATAGAGAGATATATCCCTGGAGCAGGACCTTGGATGTCCACATTCAAAGGCTTAGGCAGAAGATAGAGCCTGATCCTGAGAAC
>JAJSAC010000040.1 GCA_024274915.1 Thermodesulfobacteriota bacterium | reverse complement strand
CTGTGGTACCCATCACCACCAGGGTAGACTCGAAATCCTGAACCCCCCTGAGGATCTCCTGGGCCACGTTTCCCACAAAGACGTGGGCATGGGCCTCCACCTCCAGCTGGGCCAGCTCCTGCACATATGCCTGGAGGTTTTCCCGATAGTCCTCTGTTCTCAACTCTATCTCCTGGAGATCCAGGGAGGCCACGTCCCTGCTATCAAGGACGTACACCAAATCCACTTTTCTCACCACCGAAGCTATTCCCATGACCAGGCCCAGGGCTTTCTCCGATGGAAGAGAGAAATCCAGGGCCAGCAGCACCCTGTCAAAGAGGGTCCCCTCAACCTCCTCCACCTTCTTCACAATGACGATGGGGATCTCGGTGTGGCGCAGGATGTTGAGAACGGTGGACCCCACGGCCAAAGCCTCAGGATCCTCCTTCTCCGTACCCAAGGCCACCAAGTGGGCCCCTTCCTCTTCCGCTGTGAGAAGGATTGACCTCCAAGGCACCCCTACCTTCACCTGGGGCTTCACCTTTATGCCTTCTTTCTCCACCACCCCACCCCAATCCCTGAAGCGGGAGAGAGCCTCGGCCACCATCTTTTCCTCGGCATTCTTCAAAAAGCCGCCGTAAGGAACAAAACCCACCTTATCTATCTCCACCACGTGGAGAAGGATCACCTCCTCCAACCCTGCCTCCTTCAGAGGAAAGAAGGCCTTAAGTTCAGGTAGAGCCATACTGGCAAACTCTGTGGCAAAAAGCAGCTTCTTAATCTTCACTATCCACCTCCTCCGTCGCCGTCTCCTTGACTAAGTCCACCAGAGCATCTAAGGCACTGGCCAGGTTCACTTTAGCAACAACTCTCCCCTTTGCAAAGAGCAAGGCGCTCCCCTTACCCCCCGCCAGTCCCACGTGGGCTTCCCTGGCCTCCCCGGGGCCGTTCACCTCACATCCCATAATGGCCACTTTAAGGGGAGCCTTAACACCGGCCAACCGCTTCCTGGCCTCTTCCACCATGGCAACCAGATCCCAGGCGCACCGTCCACAGGTGGGACATGAGACGATCTCTATCCCCCCTTTCCTCAGCCCCAGGGCCTTCAAGATCTCCAGACCCACCTCCACTTCAGGAACTGGATCCCCTGTGAGGGAAACCCGAAGGGTATCACCGATACCCCGGGCCAGAAGTATGGCCATCCCAGCGGCAGACTTGACCACACCAGGAATTCCCACTCCAGCCTCCGTCACTCCCAGATGGAGGGGATAATCCCTCAATTGGGAAAAAGCCTTATAGGCCTCCACCGTCTCCTCCACCCCCGATGCCTTAAGGGAAACTTTGATCTCCCGATAACCCAAATCCTCCAACAAGACCACATGGCGCAGGGCACTCTCCACCAAGGCCTTGGGATTAGGACCACCATAACGCTCCAGGATATCCTTCTCCAAAGACCCAGCATTCACCCCAATCCGTATGGGCACCCTCCTCTCCCGGGCCGCCGCCACCACCTCTCCCACCTTCCAACGGGGACCGATGTTACCCGGGTTGATGCGAAGCCCGTCCACCCCCGCTTCCAAGGCCTTAAGGGCCAAACGATGATCGAAGTGGATATCCGCCACCAGGGGAACGGAGAGAACCTTCTTGTAAAAGGAGAGCCTATCCGCCGCCTCTTCATCGGGCACGGCCATACGGATCACCTGGCACCCAGCCGCTTCCAATCGCCTTGCCTGAGCCAGGGTGGCCTCCCCATTCCGGGTGTCCGTCTTGGTCATGGACTGGACGGATACAGGGGCCCCGCCCCCTATCTGGAGATGGCCCAAGAATACGGGCCTGGTCTTCCTCCCATCAATCAATCCCCTCTCCCTCCTTACTCCTTAACTCCTTTCCCCTTTCGCCTCTCTGCAGTATAAGCACTATCACCAATACGTCTAGAGGGTGAATCATGGGGTCTAAAAAAATAAGGGGCGGGGTGACAGCTCCCCGGGGATTCAAAGCTGGTGGCACCTCCTGCGGTATCAAAAAAAAACAACCGGACCTGGGACTCCTGGTCTCCACCAAAAGGGCCACGGCTGCCGGGGTTTTCACCACCAATCTGGTCAAAGCGGCACCTGTTGTGGTTAGCCGGGAACTGGTATCCAGGGGGACGGCCCGGGCAGTAATTGCAAACAGCGGCAACGCCAACGCCTGCACGGGAGAAAAGGGACTGAAAGATGCCTGGTCCATGGTAAAAACCACTGCAAAGGTCCTGGGGATACCCCCAGAAGAGGTCCTGGTCTGCTCCACGGGGACCATAGGAGAACCCCTACCAATAGAAATCATACAAGGAGGTATAGAACGCCTGGCCGCCATCATCGGCACCCAGGGAGGAGAAGCCTTTGCCCGGGCCATCATAACCACCGACAGTTTTCCCAAAGAAACGGCCCGGGAAGTGACCACATCCCGGGGCTCCTTCAGGATCGGGGGAACAGCCAAAGGGGCAGGCATGATCCACCCCACCATGGCCACCATGCTGGCCTTCATCACAACGGACCTGGCCATGGAACCCCACGACCTCCAAAGAAGCCTGGAAGAGGCCGTAGACCTCTCCTTCAACCGCATCTCCGTGGATGGTGACACCAGCACCAACGACACGGTACTCATTCTGGCCAACGGCGCTTCAGGGGTGGAGGGCGAGGGGAAAACCCTGGAAGCCTTCACCCAGGCCCTGAAAGAGGTTTGCCAGGAGCTGGCCCACATGATCGTCCGGGATGGAGAGGGTGCCACCAAGGTGGTGAAGATTGTTGTCAAAGGCGCCCTTTCCCATAGCGAGGCAGAAATGGCCGTCAGGAGAGTGGCCAACTCCCTCCTGGTGAAGACGGCCCTCTACGGCGAAGACCCCAACTGGGGAAGACTGGCAGCCGCCCTGGGTTCTTCAGGTTGCATATTGGAGCCTGAACGCCTCCAAATATGGATAGGGGAAGTCCAGATAGTGAAGGGGGGCACGGGACTGCCCTCTGCGGAAGACCCGGCCCACCAGGTTATGGGTCAAAGGGAATACACCATCACCCTGGACCTGGGCATGGGAGAGGGAGAGTACTGGATGTGGACCTGCGACCTCTCCTACGAATACATCCGTATCAACGCTGAATATAGGAGCTAACTTTACTTCTCCTGGATGGTCTCTTCCACCTTCATACCAAAATGGCGCCCGCCCCCTTCCAAACGGACCAGCACCCTGTCCCCAGGCTCCAGGGCCACCACTGACAAGGGCTCACCCTGGGGAGAGACCAGGCGAATAGTCTCGGCGTTTTGGAGGATACAACTGCCCTCTATATCACCGACCCTCGCCCTCACCATCAACAGGGGACGCCTCTCCACCTTAGAGCGTCCCACCAATGCCCGCTGACCTGCCCCTCCACGGTCCACCACCAAGACCTCGTCCCCTGCCTCCAGCTCCGAGAGATAACGAGTCCTACCCCCAGGCACCAGCACATAAGCGTGAACGGCCCCAGCGTTCACCCTAAAGGGACGGGGAGCAACATAGGGATTCTCCACACTCTCAGCATGGACAAGAAATAGAAAGGCACTGGAATTGCCCACCAACATTCCTTGGCCCCTGCCCATAAGGGAACAGGTGTCCACACACACCCTGTCCCCCAGACCCAGGGGCACCACCTCCAGGATCTCCCCTTCTTCCAAAGTCACCTTCTCTCCCTCCACCCTAGCCATGAGGACCAAACGTCTCAAGAGGAGGGGATCATCCACATCCACAACCACCCCGGCCACCCCTTTCTCCAGAACCCCCAGGGCCAGGGACATTTCATCTTCGCCTCGGACCACCGCCCAAACCCTACCCGGGGCAGCAGCCACCAGATTCTCCAGAGGGATCACCCGCCAATCGGCGGTGTCCACCACCACAGGCCCTCGCCGGGCCAGGGCCATGGCCTTTTCTTGGTCCTCCCCCGAGGAGATCTCGATAAAGGAGAAGTCCTCGCCAGGCACCAGGTCCCCTCCGGGGGCCACCACCTTGACCCTGCCCAAGGCCCTTACATCCGTCACCCGGTCCTCTTCCACCCATATCCCTTGGGCCCCCGCCTCCAAAGCGGTGGTAACCAGTCCCTTCTCATAGGGAATGACCCGGACCCATACCTCCCTCATCTCAACACCTCCAGGGCCTCTTCAACAGTGGCACCCTGGTGGACGATCATGGCTATGGCCTGGACCATCCTGTCGGGGCGGGGATGTTGGAAGACGTTCCGACCGATGGAAACCCCGGCCCCTCCGGCCTCCATGGCACCTCTCACCATGACCAGCACGTCTTCTTCCGTATCCATCTTTTCACCACCAGCTATGAGAACAGGAATGGGACAGCCCCCCGTCACCTCCCTGAAACTCTCAGGGTCCCCGGTGTAAGGTACTTTTACCAGGTCAGCCCCAAGCTCAGCCCCAAGACGGGCAGCGTGTTTCACCACATCCACATCGTACTGGTTCTTAATCTTGGGTCCCCGGGGATAAACCATGGCCAGGAGGGGCATCCCCCACTCCAGGCAGCTCTCGGCCACCCTGCCAAAGTCCCTCAGCATGGTCTTCTCGTCGGGGGCCCCTATGTTCACGTGGATGGATACAGCGTCGGCCCCCAGCTTAATGGCCTCCTCTACGGTACATACCAAGACCTTACAGTGGGGATCCTGGGCCAGAGCCGTGCCTGCCGAAAGATGGATGATGAGACCGATATCCTTCCCCTCCCCCCGGTGGCCGACAGCCACCATGCCTTTGTGCATCACCACGGCGTTGGCCCCTCCCTGGGCCACTGCGTTCACCGTATCCCGCAGGGTCGTAAGTCCCCTGATGGGTCCCACCGTCACACCATGGTCCATGGGCACGATCACAGTGGTACCCCGGGCCCTCTCCATGATCCGCTCAATGCGAATGGTCTTGCCTATCATCACCCACCCCCTAAAAAATTAGGGCCGGGGTTGCAGGTAACCCACGGCCCTAACAGAGGAAAAAGAAGGGGCCGTGGGCTTGTGCCTGCCCACGGCCCCGGTTTTGCGCTAAAAATGGCAACCAGAGGGCCTGCTGGGCAGGCACCTCCCGAAATAAAACCAGAACCACCTGTATAAATCCCTTTTCATCATGAGTGGCCTAATACTCCCCCTGTCAACCTTTGTCAACTCTTTCCCTAAAAACAGGATAAAAACACGCTCTTATTACAGAAACCATCGGGCCATTCCCACCCCCTAAGAGGGTTTTTCCCCCTTTTTGGCCTCCTCCCAGTACCTGTCCAGGGTTTCCAGATCCACCTGGTGAGGACTCAAACCCTGGGCTCTGAGGCGCTCCTCTATGTGGTTAAACCGCTCCATAAAACGCCTGTTACATTGCCTGAGGGCATCCTCCGGATCCAGACCCAAAAAACGGGCGAGGTTCACCAAGGCAAAGAGGAGATCTCCCAACTCCCAAGCCATGGCCTCCCTCTCCCCCCTCTTGCAGGCCTCCTTAAACTCCCCCCCCTCCTCTTCCACCTTCCCCCACACCTCCTCTATCCTGGACCAGTCAAACCCCACCCTGGCCGCCTTCTCCTGAACCCTGAGGGCCTGGAGGAGGGCGGGGAGAAAGGAGGGAACTCCCGAAAGGGTAGAAGAGTGGTTCTTCTCACTGCCCTTAATGGCCTCCCATTTCTCCAACACCTCCTGGGAGTCTTTCACCCTTGTCTCCCCAAAGACATGGGGATGACGCCGGACGAGCTTATTGGCAAGATCCTCCAGCACCTGGGAGATGTCAAACTCGCCCCTCTCCCGGGCTATCTGGGCATGGAAAACGATCTGAAGCAAGAGGTCACCCAGTTCCTCTTTGAGCTTTTCGGGCTCCCCCCTATCAATGGCCTCTAACACCTCGTAGGTCTCTTCTATGAGATAAGGCTTTAGGGATTCTCTGGTCTGTTCCCTGTCCCAGGGGCACCCTCCCTCACCGCAGAGAGTCTCCATTATCTCCACCACTTTCCAGAAAGGGTCCTTCTCCTTCAAAATCATCCCTCCAGCACCTTGATATAGACCTTCCTCCTTCTGGGTCCATCGAACTCGGCAAAGAATATCCCCTGCCATGTACCCAGCAACAGCCTACCCCCCTCCACCAGGACCACCTGAGAGGTACCCACCAGAGTGGCCTTAATATGGGCATCGGCGTTGCCTTCCAGGTGTCGATAACCGGCACCGTAAGGCACCAGTCTGGCCAAGGTCTCCCTGATGTCCTGAACCACGGAAGGATCGGCGTGCTCATTGATGAAGACCCCAGCCGTGGTGTGGGGCACATAGATATAACAGACCCCTGCTTCCACTCCCAAGGAGGCCACGGCCTTCTCCACCTCCCTAGTGATGTCCAATATCTCCTCCCTTTTGGAGGTCTTCACCTCAATCTTCTTAACCATGGTTCCACCTCCCTACAGAGGAACCCACTCTAGCACAAAAGGGGCCTCAGCAAAACCTTCTTCATCCAGGACTTCCCCCAGTTCTACCCTCAGATGGCAGGGCGGGGCGTTCCGAGCGCAGAGATGATAGCTCATAGTTCATAGCTCGTAGTTCATGGTTCATAGCTCACAGTTGCTATCAGCCATGAGCCATGAGCCATCAGCTATCAGCCATGGGCAAGGGAGGAATGCCCCGCCCTTTCACTTGTTGGAAAGAAAAAATCCAGGATTCTGAACATGATGCCTTTACCAGGAAGGGAATTTTGGGGGAGGTCCTGTCTTCATCGGCGCCCAACAAGGGCCTCACCACCGGTAACCCTCCCCTACCCAAAGGGAATAAACCGAAGAATACCTGTGCAAAAGAGAGTCCCCTATGCTAATAAGGGATCAACACTGAGGAGGAGCGGCCATGGACACCGACGTCCTAATCATTGGAAGTGGAGTGGCAGGCTGTTCGGCAGCCTTGGAGCTGGCCAAGAAGGGATACCAGGTCACTCTAGTGACAAAAGGGGAACGACCGGAGGAATCCAACACCTATCACGCCCAGGGAGGCATCATCTACAAAGGGGAGAAGGATAATCCCGAAAGCCTGGTCAAAGACATCCAAGCGGCCGGGGCTGGAGCCACATGGCCCCCAGCTGCCCAAGTACTAGCCCAGGAAGGACCCAAACTGGTGGAAGAGATCCTCATAAAGGAGATAAAAGTCCCTTTTAGCCTAAATGAAAATGGGAAACTCGACCTCACAGAAGAGGCTGCCCACTCTATGAGAAGGATCATTCACTCTAACGACTTCACCGGCAAGGCCATAGAGGTGGCCTTCATAAAATACATCTCCCAGATACCCAACATCCAGATCCTCACCAGCCACCTGGCCATAGACCTCATCACTCCTGAACACCACTCCCCCGACCCCCTAGCCGTCTATCCCCCTACATCCTGCCTGGGAGCTTACCTTTTCAACGTGAAAGAGAAGAGGGTGGTGAAAGCCATAGCCCCCGTCACCATCCTGGCCGCGGGAGGTCTGGGCCAGGTTTATCTCCACACCACCAATCCCGAAGGAGCCACAGGAGATGGGTTCGCCATGGCATACAGGGCAGGGACCAAGCTCATCAACATGGAATATATCCAGTTTCACCCTACCACCCTCTTCCACAAAGACGCCAAGAGGTTCCTCATCTCGGAGTCGGTGAGGGGAGAAGGGGCCGTGCTCAAGACCCCCGAAGGCAAGCCCTTCATGGACAAGTACCACCCTATGGGTTCCCTGGCCCCCAGAGACGTGGTGGCCCGCGCCATCCACGAGGAGATGGTGGAGCACGGCTACAAGTACGTCCTTCTGGACCTGGCATCCCATATGGAAGGAGAAGCCATAAAGAAGCGGTTCCCCATGATTTACGAAACCTGCCTCCAGTTTGGTATAGACATAACCAAGGAACCCATCCCCGTGGTCCCCGCTGTCCACTTCTCTTGTGGAGGGATAAAGGTGGATCTCTGGGGCAGAACGGGCATCCATAGGCTTTTCGCCGTGGGGGAAGTTTCGTGCACGGGTCTCCACGGGGCCAACCGCCTTGCCAGCACCTCCCTCCTTGAAGGGCTGGTGTGGGGAGTCAGGGCTGCCCGGTGGATCAACCAGAACTGGGAGGACTATACCAGGGATATCCCCCCCTACCCCATACCGGAGTGGATAGACACAGGGGTAGAGGAACCCGATCCCGCCCTCATCAAACAGGACTGGATCACCCTACGTCACATCATGTGGAACTACGTCGGTCTGGTGCGCACCAGAAAGAGACTGAAAAGGGCCATCACCGACCTCCGACACTTGTGGAGGGAGGTGGAGGAATTTTACAAAAATGCCAAACTCAACCGAGGACTGCTGGAGCTGCGAAACGGCATCCAGACTGGACTGGTCATCGCCAGGGCCGCCCAGAGGAACAAAGTGAGCCGGGGATGCCACTACAGAAAGGATTGAGGGCAAAGCCATGAACATGGAAACCCGGGAATTACAGAGAGAGATCCAGAGACTGAAAGAAGAAAAGAACGCCATAATCCTGGCCCATTACTACCAGCGTCCAGAAGTCCAAGATATAGCCGACTTTGTAGGGGATTCCCTGGAGCTTAGCTACAAGGCGGCAACAGCACCCCACAGCACCATCCTCTTCTGCGGGGTCACCTTCATGGCAGAGATTGCCAAAATCCTGGCTCCTGACAAAAAGGTCCTCATGCCCTACCCCGGGGCCGGATGCATCCTGGCCGATATGGCACTCCCCAAAGAGGTGGAAGAGGCCAGAGAAAAGCATCCCGGGGCCAAGGTGGTCGCCTACGTCAACACCCACGCCCAAGTCAAAGCCCTGGCAGATATCATCTGCACCTCGGCCAATGCCCGGGAGGTGATGGAGAAAACCCCCGGAGAAGAAATCATCTTCCTGCCAGACAAAAACCTGGGGGCCTACCACGCCCGATCCCTGAAGGGCAAAAAGGTGATTCTGTGGGACGGCTACTGCCCCGTTCACCAAACGATCACCCTCCAATCCATAGAGAGGGTGAAGACGAGACACCCCCAGGCCCTGGTGGTGGTCCATCCCGAGTGTCCGCCGGAGGTGACGGAAAAGGCCGACTTCGTGGGCTCCACCTCCCAATTGGTGCGATTCATCGCCCAGTCTCAGGCCAAAAGCTTCATAGTGGGCACAGAGGAGGGCACCCTCCACCAGATAGCCAAAAAGGCCCCGGGGAAAGAGCTACTCCTGCCCGACCCTGTTCCCCTCTGCCATCAGATGAAAATGACCACCCTGGAGCGGGTCTACAAGGCCCTCCAAGAGGACATTTACCAAGTGGAGGTAGAGGAAGGGATCCGAAAAGAGGCAGAGAGGGCCATCAGAAGGATGATGGAGCTGTCATGAGAGGACTGGACCCTTTGGTGGTGAGAGGAATTCTCCAGGGATACCTCCTGGAGGACCTGGGCCACGGGGACATCACCACCTGCCACCTGCCCGGCAGAGAAGAGATCCACACTGCCCTAATAAAGGCCAAGGAGCCTGGAGTATTGGCTGGACTTCCCTTGATCCCCCTCCTCTTATCCATCCTAGACCCTACCACCGAGGTGGAGCCATTGGCGGAGGAAGGGAGCAGAGTTGAGGACAACACCCCATTGGCCAGGGTGACGGGCCCGGCCCTGGCCCTCCTCCGAGGAGAGAGGACCCTCCTCAATCTCCTCCAGCGCCTATCAGGAGTGGCCACCCTCACCAGAAAGATGGTGGAGGCCATCTCCTCCACCAAAGCCCAACTGGTAGACACCAGGAAAACCACCCCGGGCATGCGTCTCCTAGAAAAGTACGCCGTCACCGTGGGTGGGGCCGTTAACCACCGTATGGGACTCTACGATTGCGCCATGATCAAAGACAACCACATCAAGGTGGCGGGTTCCATAAAGGCCGCTGTAGAAGCGGTAAGAAAAGCCATACCCTTCACCAGTCCCATAGAGGTGGAAGTGAAAAACCTCCAAGAATTGGAAGAGGCCCTGGAGGCCGGGGCCGACTTGGTACTCCTAGACAACATGGATCTGGCCACCCTGAAAGAGGCTGTGTCTCTGGCCCAAGGAAAGGCCATCACCGAAGCCTCAGGGGGCATCACTCTAGAGAACATCCGGGAGGTGGCAGAAACGGGAGTGGACTACATCTCCTCCGGGGCCATGGTCCACCAGGCCACCTGGATGGACATCAACATGAAAATCGTCTAGCTCATGGCTCATGGCTAACGGCTCATAACCGAACTCTTAGCTCCTCGCCTGTTGACGCCATCCTCCCCTCACCTTACCTTTAACCAAGAAACCTTTTAAAGGAGGGAAGACATGGGAAGAAAAGGCATAGCGCTGATTCTGGTCCTCTCGGCCCTCATCCTGGCATTACCCATCACCCTAAAAGCCCAGAACACCACGGCAGTGGTAAGCCCTTCCTGTAGCGCCAGCAACAGCGTGGCCGCCTGCATATCCGAAGGAGACCGGTACAGCGTGGTCACCTACTACCTCAACCCCCTGGGAAATCTCAACAAAGGAGTGGCCTCCTACATCACCCTGGTGGTCATAGACAAAAAGACGGGCAAGGTTTTCATCACCAAAATACCGGAAAAGGATTTTGGCAATAAAAAGACCTTCGTACTGGACCTTCGTAGACCTCGCTATTGACAAAAGGGGGAAGTAGCCTCTAGGGCTACCTTCCCCCTTTCAAAAAAGCTTAATCTTCCTTCTCCACCCTGTTTATGGCTTTACAGCTGGGGCAGGTGATCTCCTCTTTCACAGGGGTAGAGAGCACCATATAGTGGCGGCTCAGAACCCTGCCGCACCTCCAGCAGCGCTCCTCCACCCACTGGTCTCCCTCATTGGTGAAAACCCTTACTTTGAAGGCCACGTTTACCCTGGGTCTTCTACCCCGTCGAGGAACCGAACTCCTTGCCTTCTTCTTGCTCAACACCTATATCACCTCCTTGATTTGCCTATATAAAATATAGGATTCATGATAAAAATTTCAAAGGGAGAACTCCCTTAAAATAGGCCTCTCCAGCCTGTCAATGGTCTCTGCAACATGCTCAAAACCCTTCTGTTCCCTGAAACCAGGCACCTCTATATAAACCCTTTTTATTTGCTTGGCCAAATCCAGGGCCTGGCGAAGGGCCGAGATAAGGTCCCCCTCGTAGATTTCAAAACTCTCCACTATGTAGGATAGAGACTCACCCTGAGCCCACATGAATCCTGCATCGGCAAAGCTCCAGTTCACCTTCCCACTCTCTCCGCCGCCCAGGTTCCGCTCCTCCAGTCCCACCAGGTAATCCACCAGCTCCTCCACTTCCCGTCTCAGATTCCGGTCCAACACCTTGGGCCTTATCCTGTTGCGGTCGGGGTCCCTACCAATACAGATGAGGAGAGCGGCTATCTCCAGGGGACTCAGCTTATCGAAGAAGCCCTCCAGGATCATCTCGGCCACCAGCAGCTCTTCTATATGGAGCCTCCGGAGGATTTCGGCTCCGATACGAAAGGTGTTGTCCTCGGACAGATATCCCATCTCCTTCAGCACGGCACATTTGCCCTCAAACTCCCTCACCAGGTAGCCCGAGAGAAACCTCAGATCGTTCTCCAGCTTTTGGAGCTTCTTATTGAGATGCCTCCGCTTCCTCTCCGTGGCCCGGCATTGGGGGCGATGGGGACAGAAATCGCACTGCTCCAGCTTTAAGCCCTTTAACTGAAACTCCAATCGGGTTATGGACTGGACCAGATCCTTCTTCTTCAGATCCAGTCTTTTAAGCCTCTTGGGGGATATATTCTCACCGCCACTCAACTTGCCCTGGAGGCTGGCTAGCCTCTCCCTCTTTACCGCCAGGGCCTCCTCCAGCTCCCTCCTCCTCTTAAAGAAAAGCTCCTCCTGGTACTCGCAGGGATAGGTAGGCAGAGCATCCACCTGGCCCTTAACTTCCCCTATCCTATGGGAAAGGCGCCGCTTATCCTCCTCATGCTGGAAAGACCACAGAGAGGAAGAGAGGAAATCTTCTATCTTCATGAAAGAGCTTCGAGCCAGAAGATTCACCACCGAGTTGTAGGATAGCTTAAAAGAACTCTCTATGGGCTCAATATTTCTCTCTCTGTAAACGGGAATGTCCTCCTGGTCCCTGGGGTCAAACCTCACCACCACATAGCCCACGTCGTCTATACCCCTCCTACCTGCTCTCCCGGCCTTCTGGAAAAACTCCATGTTGGTGAGGGGACGAAAGCCGTGGCCGTCGTACTTCACCACCGTATCGAAACAGACGCTCCTCGCAGGCATATTCACCCCCAGGGCAAAGGTGGAAGTGCAATAGACCACCTGCAAGAGCCGCCTCTCAAACAAAATCTCCACGGCCCTCTTGATGTGGGGCATGAGCCCGGCATGGTGGAAGCCTATACCCCTCAGGAGAAGGCCCCTCATCTTGTCGAAAAAAGGCCTGGCCTCTTCAGGGATATCCATGGCATTGATATACTCCCTCACCCGGCGTTTCTCGGGGTTGGTGAGGAAAGAGTGATACCTCCCCAGCTCATAGGCAAAAGCTTCTACCCGCTTCCTGTTGAAAAGGAAATAGAGGGCGGGCAACATCCCCCGGGACTGAAGCTCACCGATCACCTCCAGATGATTGACGGCCTTGAATATGGCGCCCTTCTTCCCGTCCCTCCTGTAGGCTTCTACCCTGTTGAGAACCCGCCTCAGGGGCTGGAGGCCTGTCTCCTTGGTGATACCCAGAAGCTTGAGGGGCACGGCCCTCTTGGCGTACCGGACCACTTCCGCCCTCCTCCCCTTGATGACCTCCATCCATAGAGCCACCTCATGGGCATTGGGGGCCGTAGCGGAAAGCCCGAGGATCTGGGTCTCGGGGGGAAGGAGAACTATGCTCTCCTCCCAGGCCGCCCCCCTGTCCACATCGGCCAGATAATGGACCTCGTCGTAAACCACCAAAGAAGGGGGGTCCTCCAAGGTCCCTTCCTGGAGCATGTTCCTGAGCACTTCCGTGGTCATAACCAGGAGGGGGGCCCTATCATTCACCACCTCGTCTCCTGTGATGAGACCCACCCTATCCTCACCAAAGAGAGCGGAAAACTCCCTGAACTTCTGGTTACACAGGGCCTTCAGGGGAGCGGTGAAGATGATGGTGCCCCCTTTCTCCAGGATCTCCCAGGCTATATGATCCACTATGGCCGTTTTGCCCGTTCCGGTGGGGGCAGCCACAATGAGATTTATCCCCTCCTGAAGCTTCCTAATGGCCTGCTTCTGAAAGGGATCCAAGTTTTCATAAGGAATCATACTTCCCTGTCCTCCAGTCCTTCCGGGCAACTATAAGCCTATAATAAATTAATTCAACTCTTTGTGAATTTAGCTACAACAACGGACAAAAACCCCATGATTGCAGGCCAAAGGGAAAGGGGATAACTTAGTAAAGGTTCCGGGAGGGAAAGGGGATGGAGAAGAACCGCCAACTGGCCAAAATCTTCGATAGAATCGCCGATTTTCTGGAGTTCAAGGGAGACAGTATTTACAGGATCAACGCCTATAGAAAAGCGGCCAGGGTGATCAAGGACCTTCCCAAGGACATAGAAGAGCTCTATCGTCAAAACAGCTTAAGGAGTATCCCGGGTATTGGTGAGAAGATCGCATCCAAAATCGAGCAATACTTTGAAGAGGGCACCGTAAAAAAATACGAGGAATTACGGAGAGAAGTTCCCGAAGAGCTCATGATCCTCCTGGACGTGCCCAACCTGGGTCCCAAAACCCTCCGCCTGGCCTATGAGACCCTGGGAGTGAGAAACCTGGAGGATCTGAAGAAGGTGGTGAAGGACGGGTCCCTGGCCGCCCTCCCAGGCATGGGTCCCAAGAAAGTGGAGAAGATAAGGAAGGGATTGGAGATCTTCCTAAGGGGCCAGGAGAGGATGCTCCTGGGAGAGGCCATCCAGATTGGGGAAAAGGTCCTGGGGCATCTCTACCCCCTGGCATCTCGTATCTCCCTGGCCGGCTCCTTAAGGCGGATGAAAGAGACGGTGGGGGACCTGGACGTCCTGGCCACAGGGAAGAGAAAGAGGATCATCCAGGCATTTGTAGAGATGCCTTGGGTCACCGAGGTGCTGGCCCGGGGAGAGACCAAGGCCTCCGTCCTTATGGAAGACCGGCAGGTGGATTTGAGGGTGGTGGACGATGGTGAGTGGGGCTCCGCCCTCCAGTACTTCACCGGCTCCAAGGAGCACAACGTCCACCTCCGGGAAATCGCCAAGGAGAGGGGCCTCAAGATCAACGAGTACGGGGTCTTCTCCATCGAGACGGGAGAGAGACTGGCGGGAGCCGCAGAAGAAGAGGTCTATGCCATCCTGGAACTGGCGTACATCCCCCCCGAACTCCGGGAAGACCGGGGAGAGATAGAAGCCGCCCGGGAAGAAAGGCTACCCCGCCTGGTGGAATACCGCCAGGTCAGGGGCGACCTTCATGTCCACTCCAACTGGTCCGACGGCACAGCAGACCTGGAAGGGTTGGCCAGGGAAGGGGCCCGACTGGGCTACGAGTACATAGCCATCACCGATCACTCCAAGACCATGAAGATCGCCCACGGCCTGGACGAAAGGAGGCTGGAGGAACAAGTAAAGGCCATCAAAGAAATAAACGCCCGGAAGGTGGGGTGCCACCTCTTGACGGGGGTGGAGGTAGATATCCATCCCGACGGCTCCCTGGATCTGGACGAGGCCATCCTGAAGGAACTGGACTGGGTGGTGGCCTCCATCCACTCCCACTTCACCCAGGACGCCACGGAAAGGATCATCACCGCCTGCCAATCCCCCTGGGTCCACTGCATAGGGCACCCCACGGGACGCATCATCTTTTCCAGAGACCCCTATCCCCTGGACCTGGATCGGGTCTTCAAGGCAGCGGCAGCAACGGGCACCGCCCTGGAGATCAACGCCCACCAAGACCGCTTGGACCTCAGCGACCCCCGCGCCCGGAAGGCCAAGGATATGGGGGTCAAACTGGCTCTGGGAACCGATGCCCACCACCTGGGACAACTATGGATGATAAGACTGGGGGTAGGAGTAGCCAGGAGGGCCTGGCTAGAGCCTCCAGACGTACTCAACACCTACCCATTAGAAGAACTCCTGGTCCTCACCAGGAAAAAGAGATGAAGGAGGAGAGAGATGCCCGTCACGTACGAAAAGGTTCTCTGTGCCGTGAATCTCACCGAATCGGCCGAGGAAATGATCAAACACGCCGCCAGCATTTGCAAGAGGTACAATGCCCAGCTCTACCTCCTCTACTCCATGGAGGAGAAGACGGCCGAATCCCTGGCCACAAGAATAGGGAGGACCCTACCAGGGGAAACCCTGAGGGAGTACCAGCAGTTATTGGCCACTCTGGAGGAGAGGGACTCCTTCATTCTGAAGGACATGGCCATGAAAGCCGAAAACCTTTACGGATGCCAGGTGGAAACCATCATAACCAGGGGTAAACCCCACGAGGAGATCCTCAAAACGGCCCAGGAGAAGGACGTAGACCTCATCGTCATTGGCAGCCATAGCTTCCCTCCCCTGGGGAAGGTACTCCTGGGCTCCACGGCAGAAAAGGTACTCCACAGGGCCCGTCGCCCCGTCCTCCTGATACCCGTTGAGAACAGGTAGAGGTATAGGCAGAGGCAAAGTTAGAGGTATTCTTTTTTCCACCTCTCCAAGAGAAAAAGAGCCTCCATGGGAGAAAGGCGGGAGAAGTCCAGGTAGCGTAGCTCATCCCTCAGGGGGTCGTCCTGAATGGAGAAGAGCATGGGCTGCTCCATTGAAGGAGTGATCTCCATCCTCCCCCTCTCCAACATGTCGAGAATGGCGGCAGCCCGCTGGGTCACCTCCCGGGGCAAGCCCGCCAACCTGGCCACGTGAATACCATAACTCCTATCGGTAGATCCGGGCACCACCCGGTGGAGGAACACCACCTGATCCTTCCACTCCCTCACTTCCACGTTGTAGTTCCTCACGCCAGGCAGGAGGAAGGCCAGCTTGGTGAGCTCGTGGTAGTGGGTGGCAAAAAGGGTGAAGGCTCTTATTTTCCTTGAAATATATTCCACCGTGGCCCAGGCCAGGGCCAAACCGTCATAGGTACTGGTCCCCCTGCCCACCTCGTCTAAGATGATGAGGCTCCTTTCGGTGGCGTGGTGGAGGATGTTGGCCACCTCCTCCATCTCCACCATAAAGGTGGAACGCCCCCCCGCCAAATGGTCCCCCGTGCCTATCCTGGTGAGAATCCTGTCCACGGGATAAAACTCCATGGCCCCAGCTGGCACAAAAGACCCCATCTGGGCCATGATCACCAAGAGGGCCACCTGCCGGATGTAGGTGGACTTGCCGCTCATGTTGGGCCCCGTGATGATGTGGATCCCCTCTCCCCACGTCAGGAGGGACGAGTTGGGAACAAACTCCTCCTTCAACTGGGCCTCCACCACGGGATGGCGTCCATCCACGATCCTTATCCCCCTCTCCCCGGCCAGGGAAGGCCGAACGTAACCCCTCTCCAGGGCCACCCGGGCCAGGGAAAGAAGCACATCCGTCACAGCCACCCGCCGGGCAGCCCCTTGGATCCTTGCCACCTCCCGGGCCAGGTCTTCTCGAAGCCCGAGGAAGAGTCCCTGCTCCAGGGCCACGGCCCTCTCCCTAGCGCTCAGAAGCCTGTGCTCCAGCTCCTTGAGCTGGGGAGTGATGTAACGCTCGGCGTTGGCCAGGGTTTGCTTCCTCTCGTAATGCCCCGGAACCTTGGTCAGATGGGCCCTGGTCACCTCTATGTAATAACCAAAAACCTTATTGTACCGGATCTTGAGGCTTGGGATACCTGTAGCTCTCCTCTCCTCGACTTCCATCTCCTTCAAGAGCCTCTCACCATCCACAGCCAGCCGGCGAAGCTCGTCCAGCTCACCATGGTACCCTTCCTTGAAAATCCCCCCCTCCTTCCACGAAACAGGGGGCTGATCCACTAAGGCCCCCTCCAAAAGGCCAGCCACATCCTCCATGGCGTCCCATTCCCTGGCCAGCTCCTCCCACAGGGAGGCGGCAAGGGAAGCCAAAGCCCGGCCAACGGCCTCCATCACCCCAAGGGAATCCCTGAGTAAAGCGAGATCCCTGGGGGTAGCCAGGCCCAACACCATCCGGCTGGCCAGACGCTCCATGTCCCGCACCGAGTCCAGCAGTCCCTCCAGGGTCTCCAAGACTCCCTGTCTCTCCAAAAGCTCTCCCAAGGCGTCCCACCGCCTCTCCAACTCCCCGGGTTCCATGAGGGGATGCAGGAGCCACTCCGTGAGGAGCCGCCTTCCCATGGGCGTTCTCGTCCTGTCCAAAAGGTCCAAGAGGGTGTGCCTCCTGGTGCCATCCAGCATGTTCTTCATCAACTCCAGATGGCGCAGGGCTACAGGGTCCAGATAGAGGTAGCGTCTGAGGGTGTAAAAAGAGAGACCCCTCACGTGGCGAAGTGGCCTGTTCTGGAGGCGGGTGAGGTAATAAAGGAGAACCCCCGCAGCCACCACCCCTTCCCTCCTCCCATCACAACCAAACCCCGCCAGGCTGGCCACCCCAAAATGCTCTTTGAGGAGATCCCTGGCCGTTTCCAGGGAAAAAGCCCAGTCCTCCAGGGTGTCCACAAAAAGGCCTGGCAGCTTCTCCAGCAAGGCCTTAATGGTTGACGAGTCCTTGGTGCCCTCGGCCACCACCAGGGAAGAGGGGGCGACTCTCTCCAAGACCTCAGCCACCTCTCCCTCTCCCCCTTCGAAGAAGCGGAATTCACCCGTACCCAGATCCATGAAGGCCAATCCCCAATTATCACCCAGGGCCAGGGCAGCCACGTACTCCTTCTCCCCTTCCTCGTCCAGAAGGGTACCGGGGGCGACCACCCTCACCACTTCCCTCTTCACCACCCCCCGGGCCTGGGAAGGATCCTCCACCTGCTCACAGATGGCCACCTTGTAACCCGCCTCCACCAACCGGGGCAGATACTGGTCCAGGGCATGATGGGGCACACCGCACATGGGCACCTGGTTCCTCTTGGTGAGGGTGATCTGGAGAACCCTGGAGGCCTCTAGGGCGTCTTCATAGAATAGCTCATAAAAATCGCCCAGCCTGAACAACAGAAGGGCGTCCCTATACTGGGCCTTTATCCTCCGGTACTGTTTCATCATTGGTGTAGAAGGCCGATCCATTCTCCCCCTCTCCCCTGTGGACTCTCCCTCCATTTGGTATTAGTTTACCCCATCAAATTAGGACAGAGGGAGGGAAATGAAAAGGGTCTATCTCGTACCCTTGGGATGCCCCAAAAACCTGGTGGATGCCGAGGTCATCTTGGGACTCTTAAAGAAGGAGGGTTACACCACTGCAGCCGCTCCACCCGAGGCGGATGTCATCCTGGTCAACACATGCGCCTTCATCCAAGAAGCCACACAAGAGAGCATAGAAACCATTCTCTCCCTGGCCCAGGAGAAAAAAAAGGACCAGCTCCTGGTGGTAGCGGGATGCCTCCCCCAGAGATACGGCAAGAAGCTAGAGAGAGTCCTGCCCGAAGTGGACCTGTGGGCAGACCTTTACTACCTGGAAAAACTCCCGGACATCCTCAAAGGTACAGAGGTCTCTCCCAACCCCCGGCCCTTCCTCCCCCACCACAGCCTCCCCCGAGAGCCCCTCACACCACCGGGCTGGGCCTATTTAAAAATCGCCGAGGGATGTGACAACCGCTGCGTCTACTGTACCATCCCCTCCATCAGGGGACCCATGAGGAGCAGATCCATGGGGGACCTGGTGGCAGAAGCCAAAAGGCTGGCGGAAGAAGGGGTAGTAGAGCTCAACCTTATAGCCCAAGACATCACCCGCTACGGGGAAGACTTGGGGCACAGCCAGGGCCTCTTAAAACTCCTGGATCTTTTGGAAAAGGTAGAAGGCATCCAGTGGATCAGGCTCATGTACGCCCATCCCGCCGGGGTCACCCGGGATCTGGCGGACAGGGTGGGCCAGGGAAAAGTCCTGCCCTACCTGGAGATGCCCATCCAGCACATAAGCGAGAGGGTCCTGGAATCCATGGGCCGACGGGGTGGCAAAAGGGCCGTCATGGAAGCCCTGGAAAAACTGACAGCCAGAGGAGAGATTTTCATCAGAACCACGGTCATGGTGGGCTTCCCCACGGAAGGAGAGAACGAGTTCCAGGAGCTCATGGACTTCCTGGGAGAAGCTCCCCTCTTCCGTTTAGCCGCCTTCGCCTACTCACCGGAAGAGGGCACACCGGCGGCGGAGATGCCCCAGCTCCCCGAGGAAACAAGAAGAGAGAGGCTCAACCAAGTCCTGGCACTACAAGAAGAGCTACACTTTGCTAGAAACCTGGAGTTGGTGGGGAAAGAGGTGCCCGTGCTGGTGGAAGAACCTGGGTGGGGCCGTTTCCCCGGCCAGGCCCCGGAGATAGACGGCAGAGTCAAAATACAGGCAGAGGTAGAGGGAAAGACATTTGTCAAAGCCATAATCAAAGACGTCGACGGGGTGGATCTGTATGGGGAAAGGGTGTAACAGCTCCCTCAAAAAAAAATTCGCATTGGGGGGAAAATTGCCAAATTCAAGACCTGACCCCTAGTAGTACTATGAACTCATTGCCCAAATAAAAAGGCCCGGGGATAAACCCCGGGCCTCAAAGTGCAATTTCGGCCGGATCAGAATACGAACTTCACACCCAGCTGGCCGTGCCAGGCGGGATCGGAGTCGTCGTCGTTGTAGAGGACCTTGTTGATGTCGTCAATGCCGTCACCGGGCCACAGGACGGAAACACCGCCGAAGAGGGTGACGTTGGGATAGATCTTGTAGCTCACCATGAGATCCGTCTCCCAACCGATCTCCTCGTCGATGTTCTTGGCCTTGTCGGGTCTGTAATCGGCCTCAGAGCTATCAACGCTGTAAGGTGTTCTCCAGATGCTGTTGGAGTAGTTGTCACCCAACTGGGCTTCAATGGAATCGGTCTCGTCCCACTGGAGGTACTTCACCATGGCCTTCACGTTCCAGTTGGCGTAGGGCACCCAGTCGATGGTGAACACGATGGCCCACAGGCCAGGGTTGTCGCCGTGGCCGCCGAGACCCTGAGCATCAACAGGCTGACCAACAACGCCACCGATACCGGGACCCACGCCCCAGTTCAGAGGGTTCCAGCCGTAGATAGTGTTGCCGATGACGGGCTGGAAATTGACGCCGTGGACGGGCAGGGTGCCCATGGACCAGGGCTTGAAGAACCTGGTGCCGCCGGTGACGCCCACGAAGCCTTCCAGGTCGTTGTCACTGGGATCGTCGTCGCCGGAGAAGTAGATGCCGCCTATACCCACCACGAACTTGTTCAAAGCTGGGGCCCACTGGGCCAGGTCCACCTGGAAGTTGATCAAGCCAGCCCAGGCAGAGATATTGAAGTCATCCTCGCGACTGCCGTCGGGCTGATACATCTTGGTATCAAGATCCACATTGCCACCCTGGTAGACACCCTCCACCTGGTACATAAAGGGGCCAACCTTACCAGTGGCATAGGCGCCGAAGTAGTAGACGTTCCACACGCCATAGCCTGGAACCCGAATCATCTGGCCATTATGGTCATAGGCCCCGAAAACGGCGGGCTTGAAGTAGGGGCCAAAGTCATAGGCGAGACGCAAAGCATAGACATCCCTGTTAGAATCCGTCTTGAAGGCCTGGGAGTCGGTCTGTTCGGACTTCCTGGCGAATTTGAAGTCCCAGGAGAACTTCTCGTAGTTGCCGTAGAACCTGATACCGGGATCGTCGTCGAAGTAGACCAGGGCGCCGCCGGGCCTGTCCAGGGCCCAGATGTCATGGCCCACGCCCAACCAGGCGTTGACGGGGAGGAACTTGAGCTTGAACTCGAAGTAGGCCCGCTCCACACGCCAGCGGTCGTAATCCACGCCATTGAAGTAACTGTAATTCTCGTCTTTCCCCTGGTCAAAGTCGGACCCTTTGTAAGAGAAGAGCAGGTGAGCTCTCCACTGGCCCGCCTTGACGAAGTCCACGGGGAAGTAGACCATGTGGGACATATAGTTGTCTCTCACATACCCTTCAGGATCACCATACCAAGAAGGATCCGAGGCATCATCGTAAAAGTCATAGTTTTTGGCCCAGTTGACGGTCCAGACCTGGACCATTCCGAACCTGGCCTCAATACCGCTCTTGGTGGGAATTCTTACAGAGAGTACTCCAGCAGAGGCAGTCCACGCCAGGCCCAAAAGGAAAACCAGCGCTACCAATAACGACCAACCTTTCCTCATACCTACCTACCTCCTTTACCTAAAAATAAATTTCTACAAGTACCTAAGACCTTCACCCTCTACCCTTCACCAAACTACCCTCCCCCTTGCTCTCCCACCCCCTTTCACCATGGATTGTTATCCCAAGTTACATTTTCGGAACCTAGCATAATAAACATCCGTTGCCATGTCAATGATACACTCCCGTTTTTCTATACGCCCGGCACGGGGTATATGTCAATCCTCATCTTGCCTACTTTCTTATTATAAGAGAGAAAAACTACATCCAAAACGCCGTCTCCATTGACATCCCCCAGGGCCAAGTCCTGGGCATACAAGTCCTTGAATTTAGGGCTCTCCCACAAAATATCGAAATAAGCCCCCTGGGCCTTTCCAAAGCCCACAAAAGCCAGTTTAATGACCCTCCCGTTCACCCCCCTCCAGGGGGCCTCCAGCTTTATTCCCGCCACCACGAAGGAAGGAATATCGTTGATCACGGTGAAGATGGAGACCTTCCCCTCGCCCTCTAAGTAGGCGGTAACCAGGCGCCTGGGGAGATACCTGGCGAGGGCCACCTCTTCGGGAGAGAAACTTTTTTGGGCCGGAATCCTGGGAAATCTCGGCGTCTGATAAAAAAAGTCGTATTGGACCACTCCCAGGCTATCGGGACTCTCCCAAAGGGGCTGCCCCTTGGTGTTGTAAATGGTGAGATAGTTGTCCTTGTCCAGAAGGGCCACCTCCAGCTTGCCATCGAGATTGAAGTCGTCCCATGTCAGGCCGTACAGGTGGTCCAGTTTGGAGATGAAGGGATACACGGGCTTGGAAGCCTTGACATACTTACCTCCCCTCCACACCAATTGGAGAACAGCACCTTCAAAAGGCTCATACTCTCCCATCTTCTGGGCCAGCAGCACGGGAACTTTTTCCCCCACGTCAGGGCGGACCACCATGAGATAGTAGGGCATTCTCTTCTGGAGTACCTTGAATTTACCGCCCCTCAACTCCAGCACCATGGAGGAGAGATGGGGCCTGATATAACCGGCAATCACATCCTCCACCACAGAGGTGATAAAAATCTCCGGCCTCCCGTTGCCGTTTATGTCGGCCACGTCAACCCAGAGATACCTGTGGGCGTACGCCCCCCAGGTGGGAAGCCTGTACACGTATCTCTTGTCAAACTCCTTGCCCTTCAATTTATAGACATTCAGGCTCCTGGCCCCCAAAAGCACTATCTCTTGCCTTCCATCCCCATCCACATCGCCCACGGCCACAGAATAAAACTTTTCCTTGAACACCCTGGAAGCCAGGGCCGACTGGTAACCCTCCCATTCCCCCGTCTCCATGAGGGTCCTCTTTTTTATGATCTCCGCATAAGAGGCCGTCCTCACCAGTTTCATGGTCTCCTGAAGGGCAAAGAGGGGGCGCCGGGTCACCAGGGAACCCACGTAACACCCCAGCACGGGCAGGGCCCCCCCGGACGTGACCACCGGGTGAAGCACTATACCGTAAGCATGGGGAGGCAGAGATTCGCTGGAGGCCAAGGGACGGAAAAAGAGAGACTCCCCCAAAGCAAAATCCAGAATAGTGCCCAACTCCTTGGGATCTACCTTGACATCCTCCTTCACCTTGGGAGGAGCGACCTTCACATACACCACCTGGGGCGGCTCCACTTTATATCCCTTTCTCACCTTCCCCCAGGCCTTCACCACCCGGGCCAGATAGAACTTCCCCTCCCGCCGGGTCACCTGGACCAAGGCAACGGGGGTGTCGAAGCCAGGATAGGTCCTGCCCGTCTCCTTGTCCACCACGGGCCTCCCGGGCTCATAGACCACCACCTCTAAACCAATGGGAATCTCCCCTTGGGCCTTGAGCAGAACGTCCCCCCCCTTCAACATCACCACAGTGGCCGGCGGAATCTTGAACCTCTCCTCCAATTTCTGCACCAGCTTTTCAGCCGAAGCCTTTATGTCGAAAGAGTAAGGACCCCTGGGTAGCTGGGGCCTCAAAGTCTCTCCCCCCACCTTAACTCCCAGCAGGACCATGGATAGAACCAGAAACAGCCCCATTCCCCTCTTCAAACCGCCACCTCCAGGGAAGATGGGCTAGAGATTATGCCCCCAGGGGATGGGTGTCAAGTTATAAAGGACCGGAGACCGGAGACAGGGGACAGGGGACAGGGGACAGGAGACGGGAAATGCTCATGGCTCATGGCTCATGGCTGAGGGCGAAGGGCAATTCTACCGTCCTCCGTTCCCGGTCCCCCGTCCTCCGTCTTCGGTCGTCCATCCCCGGTCTTCGGAACCCTCGGGTTGAGTTGCCCATCCGGGGTCTTTTTGATAGTGATGCCCGAGAAATCACTAATTAAGGAGGCGGTCCATGTCCCTGAAAGATAAAATTATGCAGAATATGAAGGAGGCCATGAAGGCCAGGGATCAGCTGAAACTCTCCACCCTGAGGCTGTTGGTTTCGGAAATAAAAAATAGGGAAATCGACGCGAAAGGTGAACTGAAGGACGAAGACATCCTGGCCCTTGTCCAGAAAGCCGTGAAGCAACGCCAGGACTCCATTTCCCAGTACGAAAAAGGGGGACGTCAAGACCTGGCGGAAAAAGAGAAGGCCGAGATGGAAATCTTAAAGGCCTACCTCCCCGAGGAGCTGAGCCGGGAAGAGGTCCTCCAGATCATAGACGAGGCCATAGCCGCCACGGGGGCCTCATCTCCCAAGGAGATGGGCAAGGTGATGAGGGAAGTGATGCCCAAAGTGAAAGGCAGGGCCGACGGAAAACTGGTGAACGAACTGGTGAGGAAGAGGTTGACCGGGGAGTTATAAATCCCGTGGAGATCCCTTGAGCCTTTCACCCATGTTTCCCCAACACACCTTAAAGATCCTGGATTTCTTCTCCCTTTTGGAGTTGGTGGCCCAAAATGCCGCCTCAGAACCGGGGATGAAGGAGGTTCTGAGCCTCAGGCCCTCCGCCCATAGAGGAGAAATCAAGAAAAATCTGGAGGAGGTGAAAGAGACCATCGCCCTTGAAGAAGAGGGGGACTTCCCTCCCCTGGGAGAATTGGAGGACATCCATCCCCTCCTGGAAAAGGCCCGACCCCATGGGGCTGCCCTATCTCCCCATGAGCTTCTGAAGGTGAAAAGTCAGCTCCTTCTGGCGACCCGGGTAAAAGAGGGGCTGGGGAAGAAGGAGAAGAGCCCCCTTCTTGCAACCCATGCTGCCAAGCTCCATGTCCTGGAGGACCTCCGGGAAACCCTGGACAGGGCGGTGAGTCCCTACGGGGAGATCCTGGACGGAGCCAGCAGTACCCTGGCCCAGATAAGACAGAAAAGAGAGGTCCTGCGCAGGGAGATCCGGGAAAAGCTCCAACATCTCCTCGCCACACCCAGCCTCGCCCAGGCTTTCCAGGAAGGAAACATCACGGTGAGAAACGGCAGATACGTCCTCCCCGTCAAAGCCCAATTCTCCGGGAAGATCAAAGGACTGGTCCAAGACCAGTCGGCCACGGGGTCCACATTATATATCGAGCCCTTCTCGGTGGTGGCACTGAACAACCGACTGGTGAGGGCAGAAAGGGAAGAAGAACAGGAGATAGAACGAATCCTTAAGGAATGCACCCATCTGGCGATGAAACACTCAGGGTCCCTCAAGAGGAACCAGGCCATCCTGGCCCATCTGGACTCCCTGGGGGCCAGGGCTCGCTTCGCCCTGGAGTACGGAGCTTCCATCCCCCAGGTGACCGATAAACCCGTATGGACCATCCTGGCAGGCCGCCATCCTCTGTTGATAAAGGAGAAGGGACTGAAAGGAACCGTCCCCCTGGACATCACCCTGGCAAAAGGTCCAGAGGCCAAGGGCTCCAGGCCCTGCCACACCCTGGTCATCACAGGACCCAACACGGGAGGCAAAACCGTGGCCCTCAAAACCATGGGACTCCTGGCCCTCATGATCCAGAGCGGCATCCCGGCCACGGCCCATCCCGACTCCCAGTTCCCCGTCTTCCAACGAATCATGGCGGACATCGGCGACGAACAGAGCATCCAGCAGAACCTCTCCACCTTCTCGTCCCACATGAAAAACATCCGAGAGATCCTGGAGACGGCCCACGGCAACTCCCTGGTGATCCTGGACGAACTGGGGGCAGGAACGGATCCGTGGGAAGGGGCCCCCCTGGGTATGGCCATCCTGGAGAACCTCCACCATCGGGGGGCCTGGTGCCTGGTGTCCACCCACCACAACGAACTGAAGCTCTTCGCCCACGCCACCCCCGGCATGGAGAACGCCTCAGTAGAGTTCGACTCCAACACCCTCTCCCCCACTTACCGGCTCCTGGTAGGAGTACCGGGCAAGAGCAACGCCTTCATCATCGCCGAGAGGTTGGGCATCCCGCCCACCATCGTCCAAAGGGCCAGGGAGCTCCAGGAAAAGGAACGATGGGAGATAGAAAGGGTGATAGCCCAGCTGGAAGCCGAGACCCAGAAAGTTCACCGCATGGGTATAGAACTGGAAAGAAAAGAGAGAGAGGCGGAGGAAGAGATAAGGAGACTGAGGGAAAGGTGGGAGTTCATCATCAAAGAGGAAGAAGAGAAGCTGGGCCAGAGCAAAAAGCTCCTCTCCCTCCTCCACCGGGAAGTGAAACGCCTCTCCAAGGAACTGAAGAAGGGAGAGCTGGCAGAGGTCCAAAGGAAAATAAAAGAACTTGAAAGCGAGATCTCCAGACTAGAGCCGTCCTCCGAGGGAGAACAGCCCTCTCCAGGAGACAAGGTAAAAGTGAGGGGCCTTGGACTGGAAGGGAAGGTACTATCCGTGGAGGGTGACAAAGCTCAAATAGACACGGGGAAGATGAGCATGGTGGTGCCCATAAAGCACCTGACGGTGGTAGAGACAGGTAAAGGTAGAGGTAAAGGTAAAGGAAAAAAGGAAACTAGGGAAACTAGAGAAAGGAGAGGGGGAACGATCTTTCACTTCTCGGGAAGGGAATCGGTGCCCATGGAGTTAAACCTATTGGGCAAAAGGGTAGAAGAAGCCCTGCCCATGATAGACAAGTTTTTGGACGACGCCTACCTAGCGGGGTTCAAAGAGGTGAGAATAGTTCACGGAGTGGGAACAGGCATCCTCAAAAAGGCCGTGAGGGAGCACCTGCACACCTCCCCCCTGGTAGAGTCCTTCAGGGAAGCCCCCCAGGAAGAGGGAGGCAGCGGCGCCACCATCGTGAAGCTGAAGGGTTAAAGGACTCCCCAATCCTAATTGCTCTCCCTTGAAGCCCTGGGTAACATTCCTGTATCTTCAACGAATCCAGACCCCTCATAAAGGGCTCTGAAGCAAGGGGGCAACTATGATCAAAGGTGTGGACTTCATGATCATGGAAGAGTTCCTGGCCGAAGAGGAGAAGATCATCCGGGACACCACCAGGAAATTCGTGGAAAAGGAGGTCCTGCCCATCATAGGGGACCACTACGACAAGGGCACCTTCCCCACGGAACTCATCCCCAAAATCGCCCAGTTAGGTCTTCTGGGTATCACCACTCCGCCAGAGTACGGAGGAGCGGGGGCCAGCTACTTCTCCTACGGCCTGGCCTGCCAGGAATTGGAGTGGTGCGACAGCGGCCTTAGAAGCCTGGTGTCCGTCCAGAACTCTCTCTGCATGTACCCCATCTACACCTATGGCTCGGAGGAGCAAAAGGAGAAATACCTGCCCAAGATGTGTACGGGAGAGACCATCGGCTGCTTTGGCCTCACGGAGCCCGACGCCGGGTCCGACCCCGCCAGCATGAGAACCACAGCCAAGAAAGTAGACGGAGGCTGGGTCCTAAACGGCAACAAAATATGGATCACCAATGCTCCCATAGCCCAAATCGCCGTAGTATGGGCCAAGACAGAGGAAGGGGTGAGGGGATTCATCGTGGAGAGGGATACCCCAGGCTTTGAAACTCCCGAGATCAAGAAGAAGATGTCCCTACGCTTTTCTCCCACGGGAGAAATCGTCCTGGAGGACTGCTTTGTCCCCGACGAAAACCTCTTGCCCGGTAGCACCGTGGGCATGAAGGCCCCCTTCTCCTGCCTCAACAGAGCCCGATACGGCATCGCCTGGGGAGCCGTGGGAGCCGCCGCCTTTTGTTTCGAGAAGGCCCTCAACTACACCAAAGATAGGGTCCAGTTTGGAAAACCCCTGGCCTCCTTCCAGCTGGTCCAGAGGGATTTGGCGGACATGTTCACCGAGGTCACCAAGTGTCAGCTCCTGGTTTACAGATTGGGGAGACTGTTCGATGAGGGAAGGGCCAGCCACGTTATGGTCTCCATGGCCAAAAAGACCTGCACCATGACAGCCGCCCAAGTGGCCAGGAAAGCGCGAGAACTCCTGGGAGGCAACGGCGTCAGCCTGGAGTACCACGTCATCCGCCACCTGTGTAACATGGAGACCACCACCACCTACGAAGGCACAGACAAGATCCACAGCCTCATCATCGGCCGCTACCTCACGGGGATAAACGCCTTCCGGTGAGGGAAAGGCGAACAGAGGAAAGGGTATATGGGACCGCACTGATTTTTAACCAACAACTCAACCCATTAACCCCAGGACTTCCCCCACTTTTACTCTTATGGGTCAGGGCGGGGCGTTCCGAGCGCAGAGATGATAGCTCATAGTTCATAGCTCGTAGTTCATGGTTCATAGCTCACAGTTGCTATCAGCCATGAGCCATCAGCTATCAGCCATGG
>JAJSAC010000039.1 GCA_024274915.1 Thermodesulfobacteriota bacterium | reverse complement strand
CTGATAGCTGATGGCTCATGGCTGATAGCAACTATGAGCTATGAACCATGAACTACGAGCTATGAGCTATCATCTCTGCGGTCGGAACGCCTCGCCCTGACCCATAAGACCAAAAATGGGGGAAGTCCTGGGCCAAGACCCCTTGATCATTTCCGCAGCCCTGTTGTCTAATGACTAAGCCAATGAAATGGAGAGATCTCATAGAGAACCTGGATCTCAAAGATCCCGTGCTCCTGGGAAACCTCATGATAGTTCCCCTGGAAGGCTCACCAGGTGACGATAACCTGGAACTCCTCCATTTGGCTCTGGAAGAGGACAAGGCCTACGTAAAGGAGCTGGGCACGGTGGAAAAGGTTCTGGTGGAGAACCCCTCCCCGGAGGATCTCTTTGTCCTAGAAGGAGAAGAGTTGCTTGGGGCTCAACAGGACAGAATGGTCATCTCTTCAGTAGTGATTCCTGCCAGCGAAGAGGTGGAGTTACCCGTGGTTTGCATAGAGGAGGGAAGGTGGGCCGGTAGCGAACCTCTGTTCAACGGAGGCTACGTGGCACACCCTCGCTTGAGAAGCCTCATCACCTTATCCATCAAAGGCAAGGGAAAGGCGGACCAGCAGGAAGTGTGGAGGGAAGTGGAGAGGAAGTTAACCTCATTAAAAGTTCCCTCGGTCACGGGAAGTCTCCACCATTCCTTTGTTTATCAGGAAGGGATCCTGGAGGATCTCTACGGGGGCTGGACACCGGGAGAAAATGTGACAGGGGTGATGGCTTTCACCCCTAGAGGTTTCCTGTGCTGCGATATTTTGGCCAACCCTTCTCTCTTTGCAGGAGAGTGGCCTGGTTTGTCGAAGGGCTATGCCCTTGACGCTTTGGAAGAGCGGATAAGGGGGAGGAAGGGGAGCACGACCTGGGAGAGAATAGAAGAGATGTGGAAGGAGATACTACAGGCAACGCCTGCGCGAAGACTGGCTTCCAGAGGAAGAGGAGAGGAGTGGCTCTTAGAAAGTACAAGGGTGGTAGGGAGGACCCTTACCACGGGAGACTGCCTGATCCATGCCTCCATCCACCCCGCCTGATGACATGCCTTTCGCTTGCCTGGGAAGATACGAGGTAAAAGGATGGTTGGGAGGGGGCCGTTTTGGCGACGTGTATTTGGCCCTGGATCCCCTCACTCAGAGAGAAGTGGCTGTAAAGGTGGTGCGATTCCAAGGTGATGCCACCCCCTATCTCGAAGAAGTTCAGAATCTTGCTCGCCTGGACCATCCCGCCATAGTTCGCTTGTATACCGTAGACTTAATAAAAGGCAGGTTGTTGATCGTCACTGAAGTAGTGAAGGGAGAAAGCCTCAGAGAAGTACTGTCCAAAGGGAGAATGGAAAAAGGGAAGACCCTGGAGACGTCCACTCAGCTTTTGGAAGCCCTGGATCATGCCCACGAAAGGGGAGTAGTCCATAGGGATATAAAGCCTGAAAACATCATGATCACCCCAGAGGTAAGGGTGAAGGTCCTGGACTTCGGCCTCTCCCGCTTGGCCCAGGAGGATCTGAGCATGAGTATGGGAGGCACCCCTGCTTACATGGCTCCGGAAAACTGGAAAGGAATCTTTACACCGGCCTCGGATCAATGGAGCGCTGCTGTGGTCGTTCTGGAGATGCTCACAGGGATCAATCCCTTTCTAGGCAACACCCTGGAGGAGGCGAGGGAGAAAACCATCAGGGGCCTAAGGGAAGAGAACCTCCTTTCCCTCTTGCCCCAGGAGCTGGCCCACGCCATCCTCAGGGCCCTATCTCCGAAACCAGAAGAGAGGTATCCCTCATGCAGGGCCTTCATGGAAGAACTTTTGGGGTATGAAAAAGGGGGGTTGACTCTGGTGGTCCGTCCCTTGGGGAAACACAAGGGATTGCCGCCCCTTACTGGAGAACAGCGTCAAGCCGTGGAGGATCCATCTCCTCGAATCCTGGTCACAGGAGGCCCAGGCACAGGAAAAACCACACTTCTATTGGCCAGAGCCATTCGGCTCTTAAAGGAGGGGGAAGCCCCCGAAAGTATAGCCCTTTTCACTTTCTCTTTCAGAAGCTGGAGAGAGATGGAGACCCGCCTGGAAGAAGCTATAGGAGGAGATTACAGAGCCATATGGCTAGGTAACTTTTACCAAATAGCCTTACGGATAGTTTCCCGCTTCGGTCATCTCTTTTCTTTGCCCACTGAATTCACCCTGGCTCTCCCCCCTCAGCAGGAAAGACTTGTAGAGGAAGCAGCGGTGAAGGCGGGAGGAGAGAAGGCTTTCCAGGAGATCGTAAAGGTCTACCGCCGGGCAAGGGTCCAGGGTGCCCCCTGGGTTCAGATGGTCTCCCAGGCCACAGGAAAATGGAGAGAAATGCTGGAAGCCTTCGAGGAACACTACCTCCGCCTGGTGAGGGAAAGGAACACCTTGGGCTACGAAGACCTCGTTTACTTTGCTCTGAGGCTCTTAGAAAAGGAAGAAGTGGCTTCTTTTTACTGGGAAAGGCTCCGGCACGTTCTGGTGGACGAGGTCCAGGATCTGAACGGTGCCCAGATTGCCCTGGTCAGGGTCCTTGCTCAGGGGGGAAGTCTCTTCCTTGTGGGAGACGACGACCAGTCCATCTACCAGTGGAGGGGAGCTCAACCCTCCTATCTGAAAGAAGTAAAGAAGCAGGGGTTTGTCCACCATGGGCTTACCCAAACCTTTCGACTTCCCCCCGAGTTTCGGGAGATGGCCATCTCCCTCATAACAAAAAACAGAGATAGGCTCCCCAAGCTTTACTGGACCTACCGGGAAGAAGATAAGGCTATGTTATTTATTCAGCCCCTGAAGACCCCCAGAGAGGAGGCCGAGTACGTGGCTGATATGATAGAGATCCTAAGGATGAAAAGGAGCTACAGTTACAGTGACTTTGCCATCCTCTACAGAGTGAAGACCAGGGGAAGGCTCATGGAGCAGGTGTTAAAAAAGCGGAAGATCCCCTTTACCCAAGAGGGAGGCAGAGCCATCCTGGATCGAGAGGAGGTAAAAGCCCTCTTAGATCTCTTGGCCTTCCTGGCCAGGGGTAAAGGATCCATCTTAAAAAAGAGGGTTTTAAAGGGGATTTCTCCATTGGTAGGAAAGAGAGAAGGAGCCTTAGAGAGACTGGAAGGACTCTTGGATACCTTGGATCCCAATGTAAAGCCTTCCCAAGCCCTGGAGCTGGGCATAGAGGCTCTGAACAGGTTCATGTTCCGGATTGAAGCCCCCCTCTTGGTCGCCAGGATGGAGGCCATGGAGGCCCTCCTGAAAAAGGCCAGAGAGTTCGAGGAATCGGCCAGGAGCCCTACCACGGCCAACTTTCTGAGGTACATTAGATTTCTAAAAGACGCAGGGTTGGCTGGGGGAGAAGAAGGCATAAGACTTCTTTCTGTCTACGGAGCCAAGGGGCTCGAGTTCCCGGTGGTATTTGTCGTGGGGCTGGTAGAGGGTGAATTTCCCTTGACCCGTGTCCTAGGTGTTCCCGAAGAGATGGAAGAGGAGCGGCGACTGTGTTACACCGCCATCACTCGAGCCACAGAGGTCCTCTTTCTCACCTACTACCGATACCCAAACCCCCAGTCCAGATTCCAGGAGAGGCCCTCTCCTTTCATCAAAGAGATGCTGGGAGTAGGGTAGGACCCGAGGGCAATCCAGTTTTCTTGACTTAGTCTCCGGCCAAACCTATCTTTAACCTCGGCATGAAAGTCTTCGTCAGAACATACGGCTGTCAAATGAACGTCCACGACTCGGAGAAGCTTCTGGGTGTTCTGACCACCATGGGCTATTACCCTGTCTCCTCTGAAGAAGAAGCTCAACTGGTAATCCTGAACACTTGTGCCGTGAGGGAAAAGGCAGAGCACAAGGTCTACAGCGAGCTGGGTCGGCTCAAAAAATTAAAGAAAATGGGAGTAGTCATCGGGGTTTGTGGCTGTGTAGCTCAGAAAGAAGGGAAAAACCTTTTGGACAAAATGCCTTTCGTAGACTTCGTTGTGGGCCCCAGAAACATCTACTCCCTGCCCCAAGTGTTGGAAGAGGTGAAGCTGGGACGGCGAGTGGTGAAGACTCACTTAAATGGTTCTTGCATCACCTCCTTGAAGATGCCCGTTCGCCGCCAAGATCCTTACCGCGCCTATGTGACTGTGATGGAAGGCTGTGACAACTTCTGTGCCTATTGCGTAGTACCTTTCACCAGGGGCAGAGAAGTGAGCAGACCCAGCATCGAAATTGTAGAAGAAGTCAAAAGACTTGCCGATCAGGGCTATCTAGAGGTGACCCTCTTGGGTCAAAACGTAAACTCTTATGGCAAGAACCTCGACGAAGGGATAGACTTCTCCGGCCTGCTAGAGAAGGTCCACGAGGTGGAAGGTATCCGCTGGATCCGCTTCATCACCTCCCACCCCCGGGATTTCTCTGAGAAGCTGATAAGAACCGTAACCGCTCTACCCAAAATATGCGAGTACATCCATCTCCCCGCCCAGTCTGGCTCCACTACAGTATTGGAGAGAATGGGTAGGGGCTACACCAGGGAAGAATACTTGGAGAAGGTGGCCATGATAAGGGAGTACATCCCAGAAGTGGCCCTAACCTCCGACTTTATAGTGGGTTTTCCAGGAGAAAGGGAAAAAGACTTCCAACTCACCCTGGATCTGGTGGAAAGGGTCCGGTATGAGGGCGTCTTCGCCTTTTGTTACTCGGTGAGAAAGGGCACCCGGGCTGCCCAATGGGAAGACGATGTTCCCACTTCAGAGAAAGGCAGAAGGCTCACCCATCTCCTCCAGCTTCAAGACAGAATAACGGAAGAGGTGAGCAGGACTTACCAAGGAAAAGTACTAGATGTCCTCTTCTATGACTGGAAGGACGGCATGTTGGAGGGAAGGACGAGAACCAACAAGATTGTGTCTGTCCCCGGAGAGAGGAAACATCTTGGAACCGTAAAAAAAGTGAGAATAGGGGAGACCAGAATGTACCAGCTTTTGGGCACCCTGGCAGAAGGAGGTGAGAGTCTATGATTCGCATGAAGGTGGCCAAGATCATTCTCGACCCCGTCACCAATTCACCAATTGTGATACTAAAGGATATGGAAGAGAAGAAGGCTTTACCCATCTGGATTGGGCTCTTCGAAGCCAACGCCATAGCCATGGAGTTGGAAAAGGTGGTCACTCCTAGACCCATGACCCATGACCTCATTAAAGGTATCCTGGAATCCCTTTCCACCGAGGTGAAGAAGATCGTCGTGGACAACCTGGTGGAGAACACCTTTTACGCTACCATCTACCTTTCTACCCCAGAAGGACGGGAGGTGCAGATAGATTCCAGGCCCAGCGATGCCATAGCGCTGGCCCTGAGGACCAATGCTCCCATCTACGTGAAACAAGATGTGATTGCCAGGGCCAAAAGCTTCGATCTCACTCAAGAAAGCGATCTCTTAAGAGAGTGGCTGGAAAGTCTAGACCCAGAGGATTTTGGTAAGTATAAAGTTTGAAGATGGGGGACAACTACCACAGTGCTAGAGTAAGAAGGGAGGAGAACCTCGTCTCCATCTTAGCCCATATTCAGGAGCTTTCATCTCCCCGGGAAATCCTTTCAGTCCTTCTCAGAAGGACAGTCGAAAGTTACGGATTCCTGTCAGGATGGTTTTTTTCCATCTTTGATGAGGGAAAGTGGCAATTGACAGACAGCTATCCCCCCATAGAAGCCCAACAGGAGTCCTCCATCTCGTCTCTGCTCTTTTCATTGGAAGGGGGGGAAAGCGTCAGGACCGTGGTAAGAAAAGACCACTTTTTTGCGATAATTCCTGTCAAAACCAGAAGAACTCTTAAGGGGGTCCTTATCCTAAAAGGAAGTTCTCGCCCCGACGGAGACCTCCTAAAGACACTGGAAATCCTGGGTGTGGCCACCGGTGGTTGTATGGCCAGATGTGAAAAACACATCTCCCGCTTGAAGGGCCTCAGCCTTCTGGTGAAGGCTGAGAGGAAGGGGAAAAACCTTCTCATGTTAGAAGAGTTCCCAGAGATAGAGAAACAGGTGGAGAAGGACTGTAAAGAGCTGGTGGAATGTCGAGGCATGCTATTATCACTAGTTGAGGATGATCAAGTCTCCTTTTTGAGGCCCATTGGAGAAGAGATCAAGTCCCTGGCCTACAAGGTTTTATCTGCTAAAGAGGAAACATTTTGGGAAGGCAGGGGCCTTTTTCCCCTTCTATGGCAAGGCAAAGCTGTAGGTCTCCTCCTCTTAGAAGGCTCGGAAGACCTGTTAAAAAAGCGAAGGGGGGCTATAGAGATCTACGCCTCTTCCCTGGCCCAGTCCATCCACGGGGCCTTGGAAACACGTGTCATCAAAGAGAGATACAGGAGAATAGCCTCCAGTCCTCTCCTTTGCCTTTTCCAGTTGGATCCCAAGGGCCGTATCTCCTTTATCAATGGCTCTTTGGCCTTGACCCTAGGATACCCCCTAAGGGAAGCCCGGGGACTGGTGGGAAAGCCCTTCTACCAACTAGTTCACCCTTCTTCCCAGGCAACGATCATAGAAAGACTGAACCTCCAAATGAAGGGAGAAGGAGGACCAGAAATACACCACATCACCATGGCAGACAAAGAGGGGAGCCCCGTTCCCATGATGGTGAGCACAGTTCCCATAGCAGCACACCCTGGCAAGGGTAGGGGGATACTGGGAGTGGCCATAGATATCACTGAGAAAGAGCGGCTCCTGGAAGACCTCTCCCGACGCAACAAAGAGCTGGAGAGCTTTGCCTACTCGGCGGCCCACGAACTTCGCGGCCCCATCGTCTATCTGAAAAGGGTGGTGGCCCAACCTTCCCTAGACGACTTCCCCATGGAAGAACTGAAGTGGGCCGTGAACAGGCTGGAGTCCACCCTTAAACACCTCACCGCTTACTCCCTCATGGATAACAAGGAAGTGGAGCTGGAGAGGATCTCGCCATATCTCCTGGTGGAAGGTATCTGGAGAGATCTTGCTCGAGAAGTGGGGATTACCATGGACATAGCGATAAAGCTCCCCCCAGTACTCAAAAGCGATCCCTTCCTTTTGGAGCTCATCTTCAGGAATCTGCTGAGAAACGCTTTTAAATACGGGATAAAAGGCAACCCTCCTATAGTAGAAGTCGGCTATGTCAGGAGAAAAGGCGAATTTCTATTTTCCGTTAAGGACTACGGGGAGGGTTTCCCCCCCGAAAAGGCCCAGGAGATCTTTGAACCCTTTGTTCGCCTTCATCCCAGTAAGAAGGGTACGGGGCTGGGACTCACTATAGCCAAAAAGGCCGTGGAAAAATTGGGTGGTAGCATCTGGGCTGAAGGCTCCCCGGGGAAAGGGGCCACTTTTTATTTTACCCATCCAATACTATGAAGGAGGCGGAAATGGCTTTAGACTTAGAACTGCTGAAGCGACTGGTGGAGACTCCATCACCTTCGGGATTTGAGAGCAAGATTAGGGAAATTATCAAAGAAGAGATGGAAAAGGTAGCCCAGGAAGTAAAGGTAGATTACCACGGCAATGTGATGGGTATCCTCAATCCCCAGGCCCCTCTAAGGGTTATGGCAGCGGGTCACTGCGATGAGATAGGGCTCATGGTGAAGTACATAGACGAACAGGGATTTATCTACTTCTCGGCCATCGGGGGGGTAGATCCTGGGATATTGGACGGCCAGAGGGTAAAGATCATCACCTCCCAGGGAGACATTCCCGGTGTCATTGGAAAAAAACCCATCCATCTCATGGAGGAAAAGGATAGGGGGAAGCCTTTGAAAATTCACCAACTATGGATAGACATAGGGGCCTCCAGTGGCGAGGAAGCACGGAAACTCGTTTCTCCTGGAGATCCAGTGGTGATCGAGGGCAACCTAACCCCCCTCCTCAACGACCTCGTGGTAGCGCGAGGGTTCGACGACAGAATAGGGGTCTTTGTAGTATTGGAGACCTTAAAAAAGCTGGCTACCAGAGAGCTCCGAGTCTCCTTTTATGCGGTGGCCACAGTACAAGAAGAACTGGGACTTCGTGGAGCCAGGACCAGTACTTTTTCCATTGACCCCCAAGTGGGCATTGCTGTGGATGTGGGTTTTGCCACGGACTTCCCCGAAGTAGAAAAGAAGAGGGTAGGGGATGTTAAGCTGGGTAAAGGCCCCATCCTCCACAGAGGTGCCAATATAAACCCTGTTCTCTCCAGGTTTATGGAGGAGAAGGCCCGGGGAAAAGGCATTAACTATCAGCTAACGGGAGAGCCCAGGGCCACAGGCACAGATGCCAACGCCATTCAAATCACCCGGGGAGGGGTAGCCACTGCCCTGGTCTCCATACCTAACAGATACATGCACACCCCCGTGGAAGTTGTCTCCTTAAAAGACGTAGAAGGAGCTGTAGATCTCATCACAGAGACGGTGGTTGGCCTATCCCCTGAAATGGACTTTACCCCCCTGGGATTCTAGTGCTTATTCACTCTTCGTTGAGGTCCTGGGGAGTGAGTAAGACCTCTCGAGGCTTGCTCCCCTGGGCAGGGCCCACTACTCCTTCCTTTTCCATACGTTCAATAAGCCTGGCCGCCCGGTTGTAGCCGATTTTGAGATACCGCTGGATCATGGAAGCCGAGGCATGGCCTGTCCTAACCACCAATTCTACCGCCTGAGGATAGAGCTCGTCATCCGTGTCACCCACCATGTTTTCCCAACCCCCGTCCACCAAGGAACGGGAGATAATCTCCTCATTGAACTGGGGCTCCTCCTGGTCTTTCCAGAAGCCAGCCACCCTCAGGATCTCCTGATCAGAGATGTAAGCTCCGTGAAGCCTCACCAGATCCGAGGTCCCAGGAGGTAGAAAGAGCATGTCTCCCAGGCCCAAGAGCTTCTCAGCACCCATGGTATCAAGGATGGTTCTGGAGTCTACCTTGGAGGAAACCTTGAAAGAAATGCGGCTGGGGAAGTTGGCTTTGATGAGACCGGTGATGACGTCCACGGAAGGTCTCTGGGTAGCCACAGCCAGGTGGATACCTGCCGCCCGAGCCTTTTGGGCCAGACGGGCTATAAGGGTCTCCACATCCTTTGCAGCCACCATCATAAGGTCTGCCAGTTCGTCGATCACCACTACGATGTAAGGCAAAGGATCTTCGGTCACCCGGTTGTACCCCTCGATATTTCTAACTCCCCATTGGGTGAGGAGGGCGTAACGTCTCTCCATTTCAGTGACGGCCCATCCCAGAGCTGAAGCCGCTTTCCTGGGGTCGGTGATGACAGGTGTGATGAGGTGGGGCACTCCGTTATATACAGAGAACTCCAGCATCTTGGGGTCCACCATAATAAACTTCACCTTCTGGGGGGTGGCCTTGTAAAGGATGGAACAGATAATGGTATTGAGCCCCACACTCTTCCCTGAGCCTGTAGCTCCAGCCACCAAGAGATGGGGCATCCTTTTTAAATCAGCCACGAACGGCCTTCCAAAGATATCCTTACCTAGGGCCATGGTGAGAGGCGAAGAAGACCTCTTAAACTTTTCCGATCCCACAATCTCGCGGAAATAGACAGGTTCCCTATGGTCGTTAGGTATCTCTATGCCTACCACGTCTTTACCAGGGATGGGAGCCACAATCCTCACCCCTAATGCCTTCATAGCCATGGCTATATCATCGGAGAGGTTGGCTATCCTGCTCACCTTCACTCCGGGAGAAGGCTGAAACTCGAACATGGTGACCACAGGGCCGTAATGAATGCTAACCACCTTGCCCGTAACACCGTAGTTGCCCAGCTTCTCCTCTAGAAGGGCAGCCTTCTGTTCTAAAATAGCCTTGTCAGCCTTTTCCTTTGTAGGAAGTGGGGGATCGAGAAGATCTAGGGGAGGAATTTTGTACCTTCCCACTCTCCCTCCCCCCCGGTACTCTCTCTTGGAAGGCGGAGGTGCTTCTCTTATCTCAATTTCGGTCCCCTGGGGAGGGGAGGAGAAAGGCAGATCTCCATGCCCTCCCTGGGCATCGGTGGCTCCGGGGTCTCCTTGTATCCCATCTTCTCCCTTCTTGGAAAGAACCACCTCTAAGGTGGGGAGCTCTTTTCGCTTGGAACGGGGGCGAGACCCAAGTGGCTCTTCCTCACCTTCCCCTTCAAGCTGAGGGACCATCGCTGCCGTTTTCTCTCCCTTTTCCTCTTGTTCCAAGCCCGGCTCATCGGATCTACCCCAGAGGAGGCCCCAGGTACGGGTGGCACCCCTAAGCCCCTTTATGAACACCCTGTCCCCCTTGAGAACTACGATAAGCCCCAAGGTGAAAGCAGCCACCAGAGTCCATAAACCGTAGAGGCCCAGATAATCCTTTATTTTGGTTCCCAACCATTCTCCCATTCTTCCAGAAGCCTCTGGATGACCTAGGAGATAAGACACAAGGTCTATAATGAGACCGACCAGGGCCAAGGATGACCATATTGGGATGATCCATGGTCCGAGTCTTAAAAGGAGGAATGCCCCTAGAACTAGTAAGAAAGCGGAGAAGGGATAGGCCCCCCAGCCTCCCCAGTGAAGCAAGAAGGAGGAGACACTAGAAATTGCCTTGGCAGGAAGGGACGGGGAACCTTTGATCCATGGGTCAGAAAGAAGAGAGAAAAGACTCACCCCTCCAGCTATAAGGATCAGCGCCCAGAAGATCTTTAATAAAGGGAACCTTTTTCTCATGAGATATTAAAAAACAGAAGGGTGGTCCCGTAATAGGGCCACCCTTGGACAAAAAATCCTTTCATATCACAGTTTCTTGAAGCGATCCTGGAGCTTCTTCATCAC
Source organism: Thermodesulfobacteriota bacterium (assembly GCA_024274915.1). Classification (GTDB taxonomy): domain Bacteria; phylum Thermosulfidibacterota; class Thermosulfidibacteria; order Thermosulfidibacterales; family B14-G1; genus B14-G1. The sequence continues at coordinate 27,501 of JAJSAC010000039.1, read as the reverse complement.
CTGGGGCATGGTGGTATACTCCATCTCTTCCAGGCCTAACCTATGGGGCTCGAAGGGACCATGCCGCCTCATGTACTCTGTTATCTCCAAGGCCTTTTGGCGTGCGTAATCGAAGCTGGGATCGTCAAACATGTCCACAGGACCTAATAGCATGCCGTTGGTGAGCTGGAACCCTGCGGCTATCACCCTGGGAGGACCATCAAAGCGGCTGGGGGTGGCGTATTTGAAGGAAACCGGCATAAAAGGTCCATGGTGAGAACCTCTCATCCACCCTTCCACCAAGTGGGGGAATGAGAAGGGCTCTAGAATCTCCCCCACAGCGGGGAAGCCACTTTGAGCTCTAACTATGAGCACAGGATCGTCCTTGCCCACGTATCTCCCAGCCATAATGTTGAGCCTTTGAACAGAAGCCCTGGCAGCAACCTCACCATCGCTTTTTCTACGCACTGTCCGGATCATGTAACGGGCAGAAGCTCCCAAGAAAACCAAAAGGTCATACATCTCCTCGGGACAACTCATCTCTATCTTCACGTTCTCCTTCACATCCAGAACATCGAAGGCAAAGCCGTCGTGCATGCTGGGATCAATAACCAAGCCAGCGGTGCAAAAAGGGTCGGCAAAAATGCGGAATAGGGGCAAATTCCAGGCTCCAGGAGAAGTCTTGTCAGCCATAAAGACGATCACGGGCTCGCTCTTCCTCTCCTCGACTTCCATCTCAGCCACTCCGGGCCCCATGCCTTTAACGTTGCCACTGAAGGCATCTGCCAGGAGATCCTGGCCTGCTCCATAGAGCTTCAGTCTCTTGGCCACTTCCGTACACCTGATAAAAGTGTCCCAGGCCAGCTTGTGAATATCTGGATCCTCCTCTCCCCGGGTATGGGTCATAATGAGCTCCAAGTCGTCCCCACAGTAAAGGACCCTAAAATCTAAAATCAGGCCATCGGCCTTGGCACCGTCCAAACTTTCACTGGCCACGTCCAGCACTTCGGGGTGCATGTGACTGTGACCCACGTAGCCTCCAATGTCTGCTTTGATAACGCTCAAAGTCACCTTCATCCTTCTCCTCCCTCACCTCTCTTGGTTTTCGACACCTAAGCCCAAGGCTAGCAGAGCCGCCCCCAACACTCCTCCCATATTCCCTAACAAAGCTAAACGTACCTCCCCCCTCTCCCTTTGCAAGGGGAGAACTCTACGTTTAAATTCTGACACGGCTGGTGATAATAGTAGCATACCAGCTTTTGATAGTCCACCACCTAACACAATAACCTGAGGGTCAAAAGCGTTGGCCAAGGCAGCCATACCCACACCTAGGTTCCTTCCCACCCACTGAAAAGCCTCCAAGGCCAAGGAATCACCTTGCCGGGCAGCTTGGGCGATCTCTTTGGCTTTAGCACCGGGAGCGAGAAGGGTAGGACGTCCCCTCTCCTGGGCTTCTCTCACCCACCTTTCCAGAGCCGAAGCTGAGGCCAAAGTCTCTAGACAGCCTTTGTTTCCGCATCTACAGAGAGGCCCTTCCATATCTATGGTGATATGGCCCAGTTCACCGCCAACACCGTGGGCCCCATGCCATATGGTGCCCCCCTGGTAGACGATCCCTCCCCCCACTCCCGTTCCCAGGGTGAGGCAGAGGAGGGGAGTTTCTCCCTCTCCGGCTCCCCATCTCCATTCCCCCAGGGCGAAGAGATTGGCGTCGTTATCCACGTAGACAGGAAGGGAGATTCGCTTTTTCAAAAAAGCTAAGAGGGGGAAGACCCCCCACCCTGGAAGGTTGGGAGGGTAGTAAACCACACCCTTCCAAGGGTCCAAAGGACTGGCCACGGCCACACCCACCCCCCCTAGCGCCATCCCCCTTTTCTCCGCCGTCTTTATCAAGCCCTCTATGAGGGGAAGAAGCCTGTTCTCCAATACGTGATCCCGCCCCAGATGGGCCTGGGTAGGGATCTCCCTAATCTCTTCCCTTCCACCCCATTCATTCACAATGGCAGCCTTTATGGCCGTACCTCCTAGGTCCACACCGATGACCCACATCACGATCTTTTCTCCACCAGATTTTTGAGAGAGGTGGGGTAGGGGGATTGGGCCACCCCTTTCTCAGTGACAATAGCAGTCACCAGCTCTCCCGGGGTAACGTCAAAAGCGGGATTGAAGGCTTGGGTCTCTTTGGGACAGAGTCTCTTGCCTGCCAGAGTTGTCACCTCATCCTCACACCTTTCCTCTATGGGAATTTCCTCTCCTGAGGAAAGATCAAGATCCAGGGTAGAAAGGGGAGCAGCCACATAGAAGGGGATCCTATGGCGGTGGGCCAAAACTGCCAAGGAAAAGGTGCCTATCTTGTTGGCCACGTCCCCGTTGGAGGCTATTCTATCAGCCCCTACAATCACGGCATCCACCATTCCCCTTGCCATGAAGTGGCCCGCCATGTTGTCGGTTATGAGTATGTGGGGAATACCTTCCTGACAAAGCTCCCAAGCAGTAAGACGGCTTCCCTGGAGAAGGGGACGGGTCTCGTCCACCAGTACCATCTCCACCATGCCCCTCTCGTGAAGGGCCCTGATCACCCCCAGGGCTGTACCGTACCCACCCGTGGCCAGAGCACCGGCATTACAGTGGGTAAGAACCCTGCAAGCTCTAGAAAAGAGGGAGGCCCCCGTCAACCCTATTCTCTTATTGGCCTCCACGTCTTCCTCCCAAATCTTCAAGGCTTCAACCCGAAGCCTTTCCTTTATTTTCTTCACGGGCAAAGGCGAATCCAAGGCCACCCTTTCCATACGATTCAGAGCCCAAAAAAGATTGACCGCTGTGGGCCTGGTAGTGGACAATAACTTCTTCTTTTCTTCCAGAAGGCGGAAGAAACCCTCCTCTTCTCCCTGGTAATCCTTCACACCCAAGTATAGGCCTAGGGCCGCCGCAATCCCTATGGCCGGTGCACCCCTTACCACCATCTCCCTTATGGCACGGGCCACCCCCTCTGCTGTCCTGCAAGCCACATACTTCTCCTCCCATGGAAGCCTTCTCTGGTCCAGAAGGATCAATGTATCATCATTGTTGAACTCAAAAGGTGTTATCATGCCAGATCCTTCAGCTCCTCCGGTTCGAGTCCCGAGACCATCACTTCCTTTATTCTACCCTTGAACCCTTTAACAATTTCCATCTGAGTCTTGGAAATCCCCAAGGCTTTGGCCAGCACCTCCACCAGTTCACTGTTGGCCTTACCCTCCACGGGGGGAGACTTGAGCTTTACCTTAAGGTATTCCCCTTCAACACCTTGAACCCCGGGCCTGGAAGACCTGGGAGAGACCTTCACTTTGATGATCACCCCTCCTTTTCCCTCTCGATACCAAGGACCCATCTTTCACCGAGGCATCACATGGTTGCCAGGGCAATGCGGTAGAGGAGGGGAACCACCAGACTCTGGATGAGATAGATCAGGAAAATGGCTACCACGGGACTGAAATCTATTCCTCCTAAGGGGGGAATAATTTTTCTTATAGGTCTAAGAACAGGCTCAGTTAAGCGATTAATAGTTCTTACCACAGGGTTATAAGGACTGGGACTCACCCAAGAGATGATTGCCCCTATAATTATGACCCAGATGTAAAGCCTTAAGACTAAATCCAGGGTTTTGGCCAGGGCGACGATCAACTTGGAAGCAATTGGCATCTCATCTCCTCCCCATGCCTACATAACGGAAGCCCAGGGACCTGGCTTTATCTGGCTCGTACACGTTTCTCAGATCCACTATGATCCCCCCATTCATCACCTCTTTCACTTTGACAAGATCCAGGTTCCTAAACTGATTCCACTCTGTGGCAACCACTAGAGCCTTGGCACCCTCGGCAGCGTGATAAGAATCTCTACAATAGATACACCCATCCCCCAGTACCTGAGACGCGTTCTTCATGGCAGCAGGATCGAAAACCCTGAGAGATGCTCCCTCTTCTATAAGCCTCTTGGCCACGTAGAGGGCTGGAGACTCTCGGATGTCGTCGGTGTTTGGTTTGAACGAAAGCCCCAGAAAACCTATAACCACTCCCTCGAGGTCTCCACCTACGGCTTGGCACACTTTCTCCACAGCCCTCTCCTGCTGTTTCTGATTCACCTGAACTGTGGCATCCACTAGATGGAAGTGATAACCAGCGTCCTGGGCCATTCTCAATAGGGCCAAGGTATCCTTAGGAAAGCAGGACCCTCCATAGCCGGGGCCGGGATGGAGGAACTTAGAGCCGATACGCCCATCCAGACCCATTCCCTTGGCCACTACGTGTACATCGGCCCCCAAGGCATCACAGAGGTTGGCTATCTCGTTGATAAAGGAGATCTTCATGGCCAAAAAAGAGTTGGAAGCATATTTGATGAGCTCCGAAGTCTTAAGATCAGTGAAAACGAAGGGGGTCTCCCTTAAGTAAAGGGGCCGGTAAAGATCCCTTAAGATGGCCTTGGCAGCATCACTATCCGTACCAATTACCACCCTATCGGGATGCATGAAGTCGTAAACGGCAGAACCCTCCCTCAGAAACTCTGGATTGGAAGCCACGTCAAAGCCTGTGTTGTTGTTCTTGCTGATATTGATAATCTCTTTTATTCGCTGACTGGTACCCACAGGCACAGTGCTTTTGGTAACCACGACCTTGTACTCGTTGAGATTCCTGGCAATCTCCTTGGCAACTTCCTCTACATAGGAGAGATCGGCGGAGCCGTCCCCCCGAGGAGGCGTTCCCACCGCTATGAAAATCACCAGAGAGTCTAGAATAGCCTGGGGAGCGTCGGTGGTGAAGACTAGACGGCCCTCCTTAAGGTTCTTTCCCACCAATTCCTGCAACCCAGGCTCGTAAAAGGGGATCTCCCCCTTACTAAGCATTTCCACCTTCTCTGGAACCTTGTCTACGCAGACCACTTCATTACCAAACTCGGCAAATCCGGCTGCTGTCACCACCCCTACGTAGCCAGCTCCTACAACCGCTACTCTCATTTCTTACCCCCTTTTATTCTCCTGCTAACCAATCTAGCAGCCGGGAGAGGTCTCCCGGCCTTTCTTATCTCGAAGTGGAGCACCGTTTTCTCTATAGCCTCCCCCAACACCTTCCTCGCTTCCACCCTTTCTCCTTCCCCTGTCATCCAGTAGATGGCCTTGCCTGCATACACTGTCTCGTATCCACCGGAGTGTTCCAGAATGAGGACGGAACCCAGTCCCCTCATGTCTAGAGAGGCATAAACCACCTTTCCAGGAGCAGAGGAGACGATCTTTTCCCCTTTGGAGAGGAAGTAGTCCAGCCCCATGTTAATCCCTCTTTTGGCCTCAGTGGAGACGGGGGGAGAAAACCCTTCGACCCTCGCAAAGCCCTTTTCCGGAGTGCCCATGCCTCTCATCCCCTTTCTACCTCTGGCAATAGAGATACTAGACCTGGGAATTTTTAGATACTGTCCCCGGTAGATCGTATAGGGACTCTCTATGCCGTTCAACCTTGCCAGTGTCCTCCAGGACACCTTGTAGCGCCAGGCGACCTTTTTCAGGAAGTCTCCCCTCTTCACTCGGTACAACCGGTAGCTCCCTCTCGGCAGAGGCACTCTGAGCCTCTGCCCCCTGAAAATCCTATAAGGAGGGGAAATACCGTTTATCCTGGCCAGCCTCTTCCAAGATACATGGTATCTCCGGGCAACAGAAGAGAGGGTGTCACCCCTTCTCACTATGTACATAGTATAACTGCCACTCCCATGGGGCCTTCTTTTTCCTTGGGAAAAGGAAGGGAAAAAAAGGAGGGCTAAGACGGCCACCACCAGTGCCCTTCTGGTGTAGCTCACCTCAGCAATCCCTCCAAGGTTTTGAGCGCCTCTTCCACAGAAGAGACCCTTACTACTCCAGGTATATCCCAGGTGTCCAAACCCAACACTACCTTACCCCCTTTGAGGGCCAATGCTATTTCTGAGAGGGTACCGTACTCTCCACCTACCGCCACCAGTGCCTGGGCAGTGTTCACAATGATGGAATTCCTAGCATGGCCCATACCTGTTGCCACAGCCACGGTGACATAAGGATTGGCCTCCCCAGGACTGGACTGGGGAACGATTCCTATCACTAAACCACCCTCTTCCCGAGCCCCCTTGGAAGCCGCCTCCATGACTCCGCCCGATCCTCCGCACACTAAAGCAGCACCTAAACGAGCAATACCGCGACCAAGCTGGTAGGCCCTCTCGTACTCCTGGGAGTTACAATGGGAGGCACCTATAACGCCCACTGCAGCCTTGGCCATATCCCTCCCCTTCAAATTAATGGTCGGGGCGAGCCGATTCGAACGGCCGACACCCAGCTCCCGAAGCTGGTGCGCTACCAGGCTGCGCTACGCCCCGACTACTCTTCCTTCTTCCAACCAAATTTACCGTAAAGCTTCACAAAAACACAACCACCCAAGGAACGGGTGGTATAGTTCCCCTGGGAATCGGTTTTCACAATTTTCAACAGGTCCTGGGAGAAGGCACCCCCTACAGGGATAACCATCCTTCCTCCCACCTTTAGTTGTTCCAAGAGGGGAGGGGGAACAGAAGGAGCAGCGGCGGTCACTATGATGGCATCATAAGGGGCGTGCTCAGGCCAACCCATGGTCCCATCCCCAACCTTTATGTACACATTGTCATACCCCAGCTGCCTCAAAAGCTCCTCGGCCCTTTCCGCCAGGGAAGACAGGCGCTCTATCGAGTAAACCTCTTTAGAAATCTCCGCCAAAATGGCTGCTTGATACCCAGAACCCGTACCAATCTCCAAAACCTTGGACCCAGGAGAGAGCTCCAGGCCTTCTGTCATTAGAGCCACAATATAGGGCTGGGAAATGGTCTGTCCCTCCCCAATGGCCAAAGGATAGTCAGCATAAGCCTCATCCCTGAGGTGGGGAGGGACAAAGAGATGACGGGGAATCTTGGCCATGGCGTGGAGTACCAGGGGATTTTTAATGCCCCGGCTTTCGATGAGCTCTACCATCCTCTGCCGGGCCCTGTCGTAATCAGGTTCCCTTTTCTTCCAGAGGCCCACGTCCTCACCTGGTCATAGAGAGAGACTCCCTTTCTTCCTGAGTCTATCTAAGGCCCTATAGTCAGTGAAATCAAGGTGAATGGGTGTGATGGAGATGAACCCCCTGCTCACAGCTGCTATGTCAGTATCCTCCCCGTTATCCACATCCTCAAGGGGTACACCCCCAATCCAGTAGTACTTCTTTCCCCTAGGATCTACCAACTCGTAGATGGAATCGCTATAAACCCTTTTCCCCTGGCGGGTCCACATCACTCCTTTAATGTGGCCATATTCTTCTCTATCTGGAACATTGATGTTCAGAAAAGTCTCTGGGGGGAGGGGAGATGTGTTCATCCATCCCACCAGCTTTTTGACAAAGGAGGCGGCATTTTCATAATTCCTGTGTTCCCCCACCACCAAAGATACAGCAATAGAAGGTATGCCGAGAATGGTTCCCTCCATAGCTGCTGAAACGGTGCCCGAGTAGGTGACATCATCACCCATGTTCCCCCCTTGATTGATGCCTGAAACCAGCAAGTCCGGCCTTTTGTCCAAGAGCTTGTTCACCGCCAGAATGACACAATCGGTGGGAGTTCCATCTACGGCGTAGACCCGCTCCTTTATCCGCTCAACCCTCAGGGGGCGGTGAAGGGTAACAGCATGGCTGACAGCGCTCTTCTCACGATCGGGGGCTACTATGTAAACCTCTGCCACTTCTTCCAATGCTTTTTTAAGCGTCATCAATCCCTGAGCATACACACCGTCATCATTAGACAAAAGAATAACCACCAGAACCTCCGGAAGGACCCATTATAAGGGACGACCAAATATGGTCGGGGCGAGCCGATTTGAACGGCCGACCACTGACCCCCCATGCCAGTGCGCTACCAGACTGCGCCACGCCCCGACCTTCTCTGGTGCCGAAGGCGGGACTCGAACCCGCACGGGCTTACGCCCACTACCCCCTCAAGATAGCGCGTCTACCAGTTCCGCCACTTCGGCACGCAGGGGAAATTTAGACCAGGTCAATCTCCTTGTCAAGGCAAATGGCGATAGCTGATGGCTCATGGTTGATGGCAACTATGAGCTATAAACCATGAGCAGGGGAGGGGGGAAAGAGAGATTCATATTTGCCCCGTAAGGGGATTTTGGATCATGAAGAGGACACCAACTATGGGAGAATCGAAAAAGTCGGGATGGGGGATTTTAAGGGGTAAAATCGGCATTCGCCAGAGCCCCAGTATGAAGCCACAATAGAGTTGTGGGGATAATTGCTGAAATTCAGGGATATTAAGAAGTTACTCTTTTTCAAATATAGTTTATATTAGTCATCGATTAAGAATTAAATAACAATTTTTTGCTTGCAAGAGAGAGCACATTCTTATTTGGGTAAGAGAAGACAGAGAGCACAAATTAGGAGTTGGAATTCTAAGGGTTTTCTATCAAAATTTAACATAATATATATTATCAATCAAAAACCGGAAGGGGATGATGGGCGGCAACCTGCTGAATAGCCTGGGTTTAAGCTGTTAACTCTTGGTTAAAGCTTGTCTTCAGGTTATGGGGATATCAGGTGGGTTCTGGGGATTCACGGCCCTGTTTTTTGATTTCTAATATGTTGACAGTGATGCCTTCCTTCGGAAGTTCTTCCAAAAGGGTTACCAGGATGTCCAAAAAAGAGGGAGACACATAAATTTCTGCCAGGGCTCTCTTGGCATCAATTACCCTAACAACCCCCAAGGACTCGTAGGACTCTACCATGGCTACCAATAAGGCAACCTGGGATCTGGGCACCCATAACCTTAGAATTAAGCCCTTATCCTCCATCTATTTTACCACCATGTTGCCTTAAAGTATCGCTTTAATTTTTGGTATCAGAATCTGAGCCACCGACTCAAAATCCTCTCCTTCTCCTCAAGTGGGAAACGACATGAAGAATACATACCAGCCTTCTCCCTCTGCTTAAAGGCTTCATACAAAATGATAGCGGTGGCCACGGACACATTAAAACTTTGAACAAACCCCACCATAGGCACCACAATACACTCATCTGCCTCTTCAAGGGCTTCTCGGGATACACCTTCCAATTCACTCCCAACCACGATGGCACACGGGCATGTGTAGTCCACTTCTCTAAAGTCCCTGACACTGGAGCTCACCGTTGTCACATATATCTTGAAATCTTGATCCTTAAGAAACCGGAGACAGTTCAGTGAATCAGCATAAAAAGATATGTCCAGCCATTGGGCGCTCCCCCTGCTTACACTTCTCGACAAGGCCACTGCTCTACCTTCCTCGACTATGTGGACATACTGAATACCCACGGCATCACAGCTCCTAAGGATGGCACTTATATTGTGAGGATTCCTGAGACGTTCCAGGACAATGGTCAGATCTTTCTGGCGCTTCTCCAGCACCTCCAGTAGACGTCTCTTCCTTTCCAGAGTGGTCATATACTCCTCCAGGCCAGATTTATCATCCGAGGAACCCCCTCTCCCCCCCTTCGATAGGAGGGAAACAGACCTGAACAACTGGTACAAAACCCAGGATCTTCAGGTATGGCCTTCACTCCCGCTAATTCCAAGAGCTTGGTTACAGCTGTACCGAGGGAGAAGAAGAGCTTCCCATCCCTCTCAACCACCCCCGCCTCTATCACTTGTGGAGGTAACCTTTCCCTCAGCTTACCAACCATATCCATCCTTACCTGATAGCAACACTGTTTTATGAATGGGCCAAACAATATTTTAATGTTTTTAATGTCACTATATAACGAATTTAATCTATTCAACCCTTCCTGGACTATTCCCTCCTTAAGGCCCCTCCACCCCACGTGGAGAAGAAGGAAATGCTGGGGAGCAACGATCAACACGGGCAGACAATCAGCTGTAAGTACGGCTATCCCTGTCCCTACAGCCTGCCGCGAGAGGAACAACCCGTCACCTTCTTCGTCCTCCCCCACGTACTGGGCATCCAAAATTACAGAACTGTGGACTTGCCTAACCCTCACTATCTTGGAAAGGCCGAGTAGTTCCGAAAGCTCCTCCCTGTTCTCCCTCGCCCTGTAATCCCTGCTCCCCATACTGTGAATAAAAAACACACCCTGGACCTCCCTCAACAGAAACCCTTCTCCCCCAAGGCTCACTCTGCTCCATCCACCCATCTCATGCCCTCCCTTACCATTCCAAAAGAACCAGTGAAAACAACAACCGCTCCTCTATCCCTGGCCTCTTGAAAAAGGAGATCCCACTCATCCCTACCCTTAACAAACTCCACTTGGTCAAAGGCCATTATCCAAGAACCGGGGACTTCCCTGCCTCCACGTGGGAGGTCAACAAAAAAAGCCCTTTCAAATCCACCCAGAAGGAGCTTCAAAGCTTCTTGCCAGGGTTTATCCTTTAGAAGCTGAAAAAAAACCCATAGAGGCCTTTCTGGAAAGCGCAACGGGAGACTCTCCAAGAGCACTCTTAGGGCCAGAGGGTTATGGGCCACGTCAAACACAACGGGAACCCCTCCAACCTCCTTCACCTGCATCCGGGCAGGAAGCCAAACCCTTTGAAGGGCATCTAAGGCCTGCCTTGTAAGGGGAAAACCCAAAACCTCCATGGTCCTCAGGGCAAGGGAAGCGTTGATCCACTGGTGACGCCCTTCCAGCTTGAGAACCAATGGGGATACCACCTGATCTCCCACATAACAGAAACCTTGCTCTTTATGCTCCAAAACAAAGAAATCCCTTTGCCACTCCTGAAGCACGGCTCCGAGAGCTCCGTTACCTTCCCTAAAGGCCCTGAGCCCCCCCAGGGGAATGTTTCCTAGAAGGAGGGGTCTCCCCTTACGACCTATGGGAAGTTTTTCCAGGGCGATGGCGGAAAGGGTGTGGCCCAAGTATTGAGTGTGATCCAAGCCCAAAGAGACGATGATAGACGCCACGGGATGGGACACGTTGGTAGCATCCCACCTCCCTCCCATGCCTACCTCCATAATGGCTAGATCAATACTATAATTGTTGAAAAGAACAAACACTGCAGACGTGAGGAGCTCAAAAGGGCTCAAATCCATTCCCCAATGAAGGGCCTTAGACTCCAGTTCCTTCATGAGGGACTTCAGTTCCCAAGGGGAAGACCCAGGAATCAAGATTCTCTCATTGAGGCTAGTGAGATGGGGTGACAGATAGCCTCCCACCTTGATTCCTATGGCATTAAGCATGTGATACAAATAAGAAACAGTAGAGCCCTTCCCGTTGGTACCTCCAACGAGAATGGTAGCAAACTTCTTTTGGGGATTACCCAACTTCGTAAGAAAAACTTTTATTCTCTTAAGGCCAGGCTTCACTATTGTATCAGAATATTGGGCGATCTCATCCATCTCTTTTATAATTAAGTTTGTTATAGTGTAACTCCCTACATGCTTGTTGCAAAGCCCTGGCCAGATCATATATAGTCCGATAACAATAAATCAAATAATACAGGAGCAAAATAGGGCTATTGGGGGGCGCGTTCTTGTATAAGGACGCGTACTTTATTTTTAGGAGGGACTAAGCCATGACTGGCAAGATCCGGAAAGAAGAAGCACTAGAGTACCACTCCATAGGGCGACCAGGAAAGATTGAAATCACTATAACCAAGCCCTGTGAGACTCAAAGGGATTTGTCACTAGCCTATACACCAGGAGTAGCATATCCTTGTTTGGAGATAGCGGAAGATCCAGACAAAGCCTTTGTTTACACTGCCAAAGGTAATCTAGTGGCAGTGGTCAGCAACGGAACTGCCGTGTTGGGCCTGGGTAATATAGGCGCCCTCTCCGGGAAGCCAGTGATGGAAGGTAAGGGAGTCCTCTTCAAAACCTTTGCAGACGTTGATGTCTTCGATATTGAGATTGACACCGAAGACCCCGACGAGATCATCAGGGTGGTTAAACTCCTGGAACCTACCTTCGGCGGTATAAACCTAGAAGATATCAAGGCTCCCGAGTGCTTCTATATCGAAGAAAGGCTCAAGGAAATCATGGACATACCTGTATTCCACGATGACCAGCACGGTACAGCCATCATCACAACAGCCGGCCTCATAAACGCACTGGAACTGGTAGGCAAAAAAGCAGAAGACGTCAAAGTGGTGGTCAACGGAGCCGGGGCCGCAGGTATAGCCTGCGCCAAGATGATCCTCCTTGTCGGCGTCAAGAAAGAGAACATCATCATGTGCGACAGCAAGGGGGTCATATACAAGGGCCGTACAGCAGGCATGAATCCCTATAAAGAAGAGTTCGCCGTCGAAACCGGTCTAAGAACCTTGGAAGAAGCCATGAAAGGGGCCGATGTATTCATAGGAGTTTCCGTAAAAGGTGCCGTCACCCAAGAGATGGTCAAAAGCATGGCCCCAAAGCCCATCATCTTCGCCTGCGCCAACCCAGATCCCGAGATCACCCCCGAAGAGGTCCTGGAGGTTCGCAAAGACGCAATAATAGCCACCGGAAGGTCTGACTATCCCAACCAAGTGAACAATGTGCTGGGATTCCCCCATATATTCAGGGGAGCCCTGGATGTGAGAGCCAGGGCCATAAACGAAGAGATGAAAGTGGCAGCGGCCAAAGCCTTGGCTGACTTGGCCAAAGCTGGGGATGTACCAGAATACGTGCTCAGGGCCTACAACCTGGACAAGCTGGAGTTCGGCCCCGAGTACATCATTCCCAAACCCCTGGACCACAGAGTAACCCTCTGGGAAGCCACTGCCGTTGCCAAGGCCGCTATAGATTCGGGGGTGGCCAGGATAAAGATAGAAGATTTCGAAAAATACAAAGAGTACCTGGAGGCCCGCCTCAGAGGCAAAATGGGCGAAGTGGTCAGGGCTTTCATCAACAGGGCCAAGAGGAAACCCAAGAGGATCGTCTTCCCCGAGGGGAGCCATCCCGACATTCTCAGGGTATCCCAGGTCATCCTGGATGAGAAAATCGGAAAGCCCATTCTCATCGGGAACAAAGAAGAGATCAAGGAGAAGGCCACAGCACTCAAACTGGAACTCAAGGGTATCGAAATCATTGATCCCCTGCGCTTCGATAAGGCTGAACTTTACGCCCAACAACTCTATTCCATGAGGAAGAGAAAAGGTGTCACCCTGGCCGAGGCCAGGAGACTCGTCGCCAGGGGCCCCAACACCCTAGGCGCTATGATGCTCCACATGGGCGACGCTGACGTCTTCATCGGTGGCCAGGACCAGCACTACTCCACTGTTCTCTCCCACATTCTCAAGGTGCTCAAGACCAAGAAAGGGATATCCAAAGCCTCCGGTGTCTACATTGTGGTTCTCAAGGATGATCTCATGTTCTTCGCCGATACCACCGTGAACATAGATCCAACAGCTGAAGATCTGGCAGAGGTGGCCATCTGCACGGCCGAAACTGCCCGCAAGTTTGGCGTGGAACCCAAAGTGGCCATGCTCTCCTACTCCAACTTCGGCTCAGTGGATCACCCCACCGCCGAGAAGGTGCGAAAAGCCACAGAGATTGTGAAAGAGAGGGAACCTTTCCTCACCATAGACGGTGAAATGCAAGCCGACACCGCCGTGGTTCCTGAAATCTTGAAAGGGACTTATCCCTTCTCCAGTCTCAAGGAGAGGGCCAATGTGCTCATCTTCCCCACCCTGGATGCTGGCAACATTGCCTACAAACTGGTCCACAGGTTAGGCTGTGCTAAGGTCATCGGACCCATCCTCCAAGGTCTCAAAAGATCAGCCCACGTGCTGCAAAGAGGCTCCACACCAGAAGAGATCTTCAATCTTGTAGCCGTAGCTGTCGTTGAAGCCCAGGAGATGGAGGAAGCAGAATAACCTTTTTCGTGCTCATTGACGGCAGGTGGAGGAGTCCACCTGCCGTTTTTCTATTATAGTATAGCCTCCAAGTGAGACAATAACCTCTTCCTCCCTGGAGAAAGAGAGAGAGCGACCTTTGCTGCCAACTTGGGATACCAATGCAACTTCTCCAAAACTTGCTTCTCGTCGTAAGTCACTATAGCCTTGTTCAGCAACTCGATCACTTTAGCGAACTCCAACTGATGATCGTCCAGATGTTCCCCCAATGTCGCCCTTCTTGGAACAAGGATAGGCACCTTCCCCAGTTGAATACACAAAAGAAAAGAACCTACTCCTGCATGGGAAACAACGACCCTAGACCTTTGCAGCATATCCATCATCCGGGGAAACCCCAAGAACTCGGTGTATTTCGCGTATTGGGGAACGTAAGAGGAGTGTCCTTTTTGAATAAAGACCTCTTCCATTATCTTCCCCTCCCCTACAGCCAAGTCCACACACCTCACCAGCCTGTCAAAGGGAAATTTCTCCGTTCCCACGGTGACGAAGATCACACCACCCTCCCCCTACACCTAGCCCTGGGGTACCTACCCGCCACTTCAGGCCACTGGACCAGCAAATGGTCAACAAAGGGATAGACCAACTTACCCGAGAGGGAAAGCTCCTTCACCCTGGTGAGGGACTCCACGTACACGGTGGTAATACCTAGCATCCTCCCCACGTATATGAAGGGAACCCCTACAGCGGCCCCCGTGGTCAGGACAGCATCAGGGCGCTCCTTCACCAGGACCCTAATAGCCAAAAAAAGGTTCCTAAAAAAGTTTTTAAGGTTTCTGTTGGTAGGGAAGTAGGCCCAGTACCGCCTTTCACTCCCCAGCAAAGCTTTCGCATCTTTTTTAGGAAAGGTGACCCAGAACCTGTCATACCCCTCCCACAGCTTCCGGAGGAACTGCATTTGCATAAGATGACCTCCGGAGGAACACACCAAACAGAGCTTCATTTCCCCCACTCCCAATTATTCAACACCCCGCCCACTTCCCTTTCCCATCCCATATCCCCCTGTGCACACCCATAACGACTCCCAACCCAAATCATTCCCTAGAAACGATCCCCCCTGCCACAGGAATGCCGTTCATCTCAATGACAAACCTGCCCATCTCGGAGATGAAGGAGAATGGATCCACCAAGACAGGCCTGTCCAGCCTTATGATCACCTCGGCCACCTCAGCAGGCAGGATCTCCTGGGCCCCCTCCTCCTTCTTCTCCATGGAGGCAGGATCGTATTTTCTAAGGATTTCATGGATCTCACCCTTTACCTCCTGGGTGACACATCTGAAGACCACCTTATCACCTTTCTTGTACGGCAGGTTCTCCATCCAGAAGACGCTGCCCCTCACGGTGCCAGTAGTCCTGGGCAAAGGCTCCGAGGCAATAACCTCCCCCCTGCCTATCCCCTCCTGACGCTCCAGGCAAAGACCTATGGACTCGCCGTACTGAGCCTTCTCGGGATTCTCCACCGGGAACTTCTCTATGGAGGCCACAGAAGTTTTCTCCCCTCTGCCAGCCACCACCACCTTTTGGCCCTTCTTAACCTCTCCCGACTCCACCCTCCCCACCAGGACCTTTCTGTCCCCCATCAGATAGACATCCTGAACGGGAAATCGAAAAGGCCTCTCCTCTATTTTTGCGCCATCAAAGGTCGCCAAAGCCTTTAAAACAGTGGGACCGGAGTACCACTCCAAGTTGGGCGACAGAGAGGCCACGTTGTCACCCTTCAAAGCCGAAATAGGGATCACAAAGGATGGAGCGATGCCCAAGCCATCCAGATAGGCAATGATATCTCCTTTAACCTCCTCAAACCGTTCCCGGGAGTAATCCACTAGGTCCATCTTGTTGATCACTACACAAACCTGGTTCAGACCCAACATGGAGAGGAGATAACCGTGGCGCCTGGTCTGTTCTCTCACACCCTCGTCAACATCCACTATCAATATGGCCGCTTCGGCCTGGCTGGCCCCCGTGATCATATTTTTGATGAACTCCTTGTGTCCAGGGGCGTCTATGATGACGTAGGTCCTCTGGGGAGTCCTGAAGAAGATCTGAGCGGTGTCAATGGTGATTCCCCTCTCCCTCTCCTCCTTGAGGGCGTCCATGAGGAAAGCAAACTCCACTTCCCTCCCCAGAACCTTCGACGTGGCCTTTATTTCCTCAAACTTCTCCTCGGGCAGACTATTGGTATCGTACAACAGCCTCCCTATTAAGGTGCTTTTGCCGTGGTCCACGTGGCCTACGATAACAAACTTAAGGCTGTCCTCCCTCAATGTTCCCTCCTTATCTCCAGGTCTCCCCCTCACATATAGCCCAGGGCTCTGAGCTTCTGCATGGTGTAAGTGTCTTCCTTGTCTTGGGCCCTTCCTGCCCTCTCGGGGGTCTTAGAGACTCTTAGCTCTTCTATGATCTCATCTACACTTCTGGCGTCAGACTTCACGGGGCTACAACAGGGGACACACCCAATGCTCCTAAACCTCTTGCCCTCTTTAGAGAAGTAGAGCTCCACTATAGGGATATTCTCCCTCTTCACGTACTCCCACACGTCCAACTCGGTGAAATGAAGGAGGGGATGAATCCTGAAGTGTTCCTCCTCCTCCACCTTGGACTTGTACTGGTCCCAGATTTCAGCGGGCTGGTCCTCGTAGTTCCATTTGAACTGGGTATCTCTAGGAGAGAAGTATCTCTCTTTAGCCCTGATACCGTGCTCGTCCCTCCTAATACCCAACAAGATGGCCTTGAGCCCGTACCCGGCTATGACCTGCTTGAGGGCGTTGGTCTTCAGTTCTGTACAACACTCCAGCTTGCTCCCTTTAAAGGGCCCCATGCCATCCTTCAGTTTTTCCTCATTTCTACCAACTATTAGATTCAACCCCCACTCTTTGGCCAGTCTATCCCTGAACTCGTACATCTCGGGGAACTTATAGCCCGTATCTATATGGATAACGGGGAAAGGGATGTCCCCAAAGAAGGCCTTGCGACACAACCAAAGAAGGGTGGTGGAGTCCTTACCCACAGACCAAAGCATGGCAATGTCCCTGAATCTATAGTAAGCCTCCCTGATGATATAGATGCTCTTGCTCTCCAACTGATCCAGGTAATCCATCAAAGATCCTCCTCACAAAAGTGGTCTAACAACAAGGCTGCCAGATCTCCTATCTGGGGCTTACCACTGAAACCCTTCTCCTCCGGCAGTAGGAGCATGGCGTCGTACTGATTGTGCATACCTGCAAAGACGCTATCGGTGAACACCGTCTCTGCACCGACCCTGCCCTTCAAATCGTAACCGTCCACAGGGAGACAGAGAAGGTCGGGGGCATCGTTCATGAAGGGCCCCTGGTATATCTCCCCTCTCCTGTAAATGGCCCTGATGACCGGGCTTCCCTCCTCATCCTTCAGGTTTTGAAAGAGGTCAGTCAACTTCTCCAAGAGCCCATCGGCCTCCCCTTCCTCCACCTCGCCCAGGGGATACCGGTCTTTGTAATGGAGGTAAATGCGGCAGGGATCCATGGCAAAGGCTCTAGTCCCCGAGGCAATCCTCTCGTACCGCTCCCCTTCCTCTTTCAACTTCAAAAATCCCCCTTCTTCTAGGATCCTGTTGACATTCACCTCCCTCTTCAGGGTGGCAAACCCATGATCGGACAGGACCATGAATAGGCCCCCCTCTCCATACTGGGAACGAAACATGTCGTAGAGATGGCCTACAAGATCGTCCAGCCTTTTGTAAAAATCGATGAAAGCCCCGTGGTAGGAATGGGCTTCGTGCAAAGCAGCATCAAAAAAGAAGTGGTGCAACCGATCCGTCTCAGTTATGCAAGCTACAAAGAGGTCCCATCCACCTTTGAAGAATAGATCGAAGGCCTCCTGCCTCCTATCCAAAGCATGGAAGAGGTCTTCTAAAAAACCTTCCTTGTCCCGATGACCTTTGCTGGGGTCCACATCTATCACGTACCCCATTCTCTTCAGGGTGGAAACCAATACGGGAGGGTAGACAGCCCGGGCCAGATCCAGGGCCACAAAGCCCGAGATAAGCACCCCGTTCATGGGATAAGCAGGATAGGTGTGGGGAACGTTGATCACAATGGAGGTCCTGGCCTCTTTAAGTCTGGGAAGATACCGCCGGGCCAGGGAAGACTCTTTCCCCCCCGGGTCCAGCCCCAAAACCTGGAAAAAGGTGGGGGCCAACACATTACCCGAATTGGGAAAGCGGAGACTGTAGTCCCTCCTGTCTAAATGGATGAACCCATAGATACTGTGCTCTGCCGGGTTCACTCCTGTTAAGAAGGTTGTCCAAGACACAGAAGAGATATCGGGCAGGGAAGCATCCATCTGGTATAACCTATAACCGTCGCCCAGCATGGCTTGGAAATTGGGCATATAGCCCCTTTCCACAAACTCCCTCACCAAGGTGCAGGGGACACCATCTATACCCACCACCAGAGCCTTCCTCTTCTCCATTAGGCCCCCCTTCTACATATAGCCGAGCTCTCTAAGCCTCTGATGAATAAGCTCCTTGTCCTCTGGCGTAAGCTCCTTCTTTAAGACCAGATCAGCCAAGGGGTGTCTCAATTTGCCCCAAGATACCTTGCCCCAAGCCCGCTCGTGCAGATAATAGAGGACCATCTTGGATACAGCTTCCACAAGGCCTACTCCCACAGAGAGCTTGGCCCTCCCCGTGAAAGCAAAGACTATCAACATGGTGGCAAGGGTAGCCAGAACCCTCCAGCTGATTGTTTTCACTATGCTTCTCACCCGGTAATCTTCCATCTTCCTCTCTCACCCCCCCAAAAAGGCTCAAGGCCTTATACAGAAAGGATACGATAGTACCTGTCAAGTACCACTGCCACTACTAGCTCCGCCAACCTCTTACTGTCTTCTCTCTGGAGAATTGACATTGGCAGAGTTTATTACATTCCGAACCCTCCCCGAGCAATAGGTCTTCCTATGTTCTGCCAATGCCTGTAAAATCCGGCGCCAAGGAGGTGAACCCGTGAAGAGAAAGCTGACGTTGGGTTTTTCGCCCTGTCCCAATGACACCTTTATATTCAACGCCCTGGCCCAAAAGAGGGTCAGAATACCGGGACTGGCGCTGGATCCGGCGATCAGAGATGTGGAAGAGCTCAACTCCTTAGTCATGCGAAGAGCCTTGGACGTGAGCAAGGTCTCCTTCCACACCTTGAGCTACATCTTGGACTCTTACATCCTCCTGGAGACTGGAGCCGCCCTAGGAAGGGGATGTGGCCCCCTTTTGGTCACCAGATCTCAACAGATCACCTTAGGAGAGGTAAAAAGGGTGGTGGTGCCCGGCATTCACACCACAGCCACCCTACTCCTGAGAATTCTATTCCCCCAAGTGGAAGAGCTGGTAGTGATGCGGTATGACGAGATCATGCCTGCCGTGGCTTCAGGAAGGGAGAAAGTGGGACTCATCATCCACGAAGGGAGATTCACCTACCCATCCTACGGACTGAGGTGTCTAGCAGATCTGGGAGAGGGGTGGGAGAAGGAGACAGGGCTGCCCATCCCCCTGGGAGGGATTGTGGCCAAGAGATCCCTGGGTCCAGAGACTATAGAAACTATCCAGCAGGCCATCCTGGAAAGCATAAAGTACACCAGAAACCATCCAAAGGAGGCGTGGCCCTACATCAAAGAACATGCCCAGGAGATGGATGACCAAGTGATCCAAAGCCACATAGATCTCTACGTCAACGAGTACACCTACCGCCTGGGGGATGAAGGAAGGAAGGCGGTGATGAGGCTCCTGGAGATGGCTCGGGATCTGGCCATCATTCCACCCTCAGTCCACGGGATATTTTTAGAGGAAAGGTAAGGAGTGAGGAGTATAAGGGGTAAGGGGTGAAGGGTGAAAGGTAAAGGGGTGAAAGAAAGAATAACCATAGGGGTGGATACAGGAGGCACCTTTACGGATCTGGTCTTCAAAGCAGGAGAAAAGTGGGGCATCTACAAGCTCCTGTCCACTCCCCACAACCCGGCCCTAGCGGTTCTTGCAGGGCTGGAAGAGGTGGCGGGAGAAGAGATCAAAAGCATCATCCATGGCTCCACAGTAGCCACCAACGCCCTCCTGGAACGGAGAGGGGCCAAAACCGCTCTCATCACCAACAGGGGAATGGAAGACATCCTGGAGATAGGCCGCCAAAATCGCCCTCTCCTCTACGCCCTCACATGGCAGCCTTCTCCACCCCTGGTTTCCGAGGAACTGAGGGTGGGGATAAAGGGAAGGGTCCTGCCTGAGGGCAAAGTGCTAGAGGAGATAGAGGAAGAGGAAGTGGTAAAAGTGGGACAGGAACTGTTGGAGAAAGGCGTGGAATCTGTAGCCGTCTCCCTCCTCTTCTCCTTCGCCCACCCCCAACACGAGCTGGCCGTGGGAAGAATCCTGGAAGGGATGGGTATACCGGTCTCCCTATCCCACCAAATCCTTTCTGAGTTCCGGGAGTACGAGAGAACCTCCACCACGGTGATAAACGCCTACGTCCTGCCCATCATGAAAAACTACATCTCCCACATTCAGTCCCACCTGGGCTCTAATGACATCATGAGAATCATGCAGTCCAACGGCGGCTCCATATCCGCTACAAAGGCGGCCCAGGAGCCTGTGAGGACTATTCTGTCGGGCCCGGCAGGGGGCGCCGTAGGCGGATTGGAAGTGGCCAGGGCAGCGGGATTTGAAAAGGTGATCACCTTTGACATGGGTGGCACCTCTACTGACGTCTCCCTCATGGACGGAAAACTGGCCATGACTACCGAGGCCCGGGTAGCGGGTTTTCCCGTCAAGGTCCCCATGATTGAAATCCACACCGTTGGAGCAGGAGGAGGCTCCATTGCCTACATAGACAGGGGCGGTTCCCTACGGGTGGGACCCCGATCGGCGGGAGCAGACCCTGGTCCCATCTGTTACGGCAAGGGACAGGAAATCACCGTCACCGACGCCCACCTCATGCTGGGTCGGCTGGTCCCCCAGCACTTCCTCGGGGGCAGGATGAAGCTGGCCAGGGGAAGACTAGAGGAACCTTTCAGGGAAATGGCAACCTCCACGGGCATGTCGGAAGTGGAACTGGCAGAGGGCATCCTGTCCGTGGCCAATGCCACCATGGAGAGGGCCATAAGGGTCATCTCCGTGGAGCGGGGATTCGACCCCGGGGAGTTCGTCCTGGTCTCATTTGGAGGGGCGGGAGGGCTCCATGCCGCCTTCCTGGCCAGGGCCCTCAATATCCCCAGGATCTTGGTGCCTCGGGATCCGGGAACCCTATCGGCTCTAGGCATGCTCCTGGCGGACATTGTGAAGGACTACTCCGTCACCGTCATGGTGGACACCACTATCCCCGGTTGGCAGGAGAAAACCCAAGGGGCCTTGACTTCCCTGAAAAAGCAGGCCTTAAGAGATATGGAAGATGAGGGGGTGTCCAGAGAAGAGATAGTCTTGGAACCGGCCCTGGATATGAGATACAAGGGCCAGTCTTTTGAGATCACCGTCCCCCTCACAAAAGACCCCCTGAAGGAGTTTCACCGGGCTCACAAAAGGCTCTACGGGTACAGCAGCCCCGAGAGGCCCACAGAGATGGTGAATGTGAGGCTCCGGGCCAGGGGTATTCCTCCCAAGCCCCAACTCGCCCCCATAAAGGAAGGGAACTCCACACCTCCCCAAGAAGCGCACATAGACACCGTCAGGTCCATCTTCCAGGGGGTGGAGGAGGAGGTCCCCGTGTTTAGCAGAGAAAAGCTTCTGGCCAACAATCTGCTAGAAGGCCCAGCCCTGGTAGTGGAGTATTCCGCCACACTGGTCATTCCCCCTTTCGCCCGGGGACAGGTAGACCACCTGGGCAATATCATTCTGGAGGTAGAGGGATGAATACCAGCCCTATTCTCCTAGAAGTCTTTAAAAACCGGCTCTCCTCCATAGCCGAAGAGATGGGTGTCACCCTCCAACGCACGTCCTTCTCCCCCAACATCAAGGAGCGGCGGGACTACTCCTGCGCCGTCTTCGACGCCCGGGGAAACCTGGTGGCCCAGGCAGCCCACATTCCCGTTCACCTGGGCTCCATGCCCTTGTCGGTTAAAGCCGCCTTAGAGATCCCCATGGACGAGGGGGACATGGTGATGCTCAACGACCCCTTCAGGGGAGGCACCCACCTGCCCGACATCACCCTGGTAGCCCCCGTCTTCGTAGACGGAGAAAGTCCCCGATTCTACGTGGCCAACAGGGCCCACCACGCCGACGTGGGAGGCATGTCCGCCGGCTCCATGCCCCTCTCCACCTCCATCTTCCAGGAAGGTATCATCATCCCCCCCACGAAACTGGTAGAAAAGGGCAAAGTGGACAACAAGGTCCTCTCCTTCATCCTGGCTAATGTGAGAACCCCTCAGGAGAGGGAGGGAGACTTTTCCGCCCAGATCATGGCCAACACCACGGGCATCCGGCGACTCCAGGAACTGGCGGCCCTCCACAGATTGGATAAGGTCTCCTTCTACTGCACGGAACTCATGGCATACACGGAGCGCATCACCAGGGAGACCATCCGGGCCATACCCAACGGCACCTATTCCTTCCGGGACTTCATGGAAGACGACGGCATAGAACCCTCTCCCGTACCCATAGAAGTGACCCTCACCATAGAAGGTGACCGGGCTATCCTGGACTTCACAGCCTCCTCTGCCCAGGTTAGAGGTTCCATAAACTCCGTTTACGCTATCACTCTTTCCGCTGTCCTCTACACCTTCCGCTGCCTCATGGAGGAAGACGTGCCCGTGAACGCAGGTCTGCTAAAGCCCATAGAGGTGGTGACGCTAGAGGGTAGCATAGTGGAAGCCACCTTCCCCGCTGCCGTGGCCGGAGGCAACGTGGAGACCTCCCAGAGGATAGTAGACGTGGTCCTGGGCGCCCTGGCCTCCGCCCTACCAGACAAAATCCCCGCCGCCAGCCAGGGTACCATGAACAACCTGGCCATGGGCGGCTTCCACCCTAGCACAGGCCGACCCTTCGCTTACTACGAGACCTTAGGAGGGGGCACGGGAGCCTGGGCCAAGGGGCCGGGAGTAAGCTCCGTCCACTCCCACATGACCAACACCCTCAACACCCCCATTGAAGCCCTGGAGTACACCTATCCCCTCATGGTGACTCGTTACTCCCTCCGCAAAGGTTCGGGGGGTAAGGGCCTCCACCCAGGGGGAGAGGGTCTCATCAGAGAGATGGAGGCCCTGACGGAGATGGAGGTAACGGTCCTATCCGAGAGGCGAAAAATCCCTCCCTACGGCCTCATGGGGGGAGAGCCCGGGTCCACCGGCAAAAACCTCATCCTCAGGAGAGACGGGGCCGTGATGGAAATGCCCGGCAAGTTCCACGGGAGGCTGGAGCCCGGTGACCGTATCCGGATAGAAACCCCGGGAGGAGGGGGCTGGGGCAAGGTTCAGGAAGCCCCCCCCTGAGACATGAGGCGGCACTCTTCCAGCTCTTTCAACACCAGGCCGTGTTCCAATCTTTGGGCCATGAGACTGGCCAGGGCATAGTGGAGGAGGGACATCTCCTCTGCCCACTCCACGCCCAGCTTCACTACCAGTTTGTAGTCACCCCTTATGGGAATCACTCTGTAAGAGGCATTCTCCCAGTAACCCGTGGGCAACTCTTCCCTGCCCCACACCACCTGGGAACCCTTGAGAAGCCATACCCTAAACTCTTCGCCCAGGAGCCCCTCCACAGCGGCAACCATCTCCTCCAGTCCCCTTTCAGGGGGACCCAGCTGGGGGATCCAGACGGGAAGCTGGGCCATGGCCGTGGCCAGGAGGGGTATACGGCTCAGCCTCTTCCTCAGCTCGTCCATCTCCTTGGCCACATCCTCCAGTTTCCCCTTCCAAGTGACCACCACGCCCAGGAATTCTTCCAAATTGGATAATGTCAAGGAGACCAGATGGGGATCCCACTGGGTACCTCCACCCCGCTCCAGCTCTATCCTTATCCCCTCAGTGGGCAAGGCCTCTCTGTAAGGCCTCTCCGAAGACATGGCATCCAAGCCATCGGCCAGGGCTATCACCCTGGCCCCCAGGGGAATTTCCTCTCCCTTCAGGCCGTCAGGATACCCATTGCCGTCCCATCGCTCATGATGATGGCGTACCAGAAGGGCACAGGGATGACATTCCTTGATGGTGAACAGAACCTTCTCCCCTATCACAGGATGCTCCCTCATTGCCTCCCACTCTCCAGGGGTGAGGGGACCAGGTTTCAGGAGGAGGTAGTCGGGAAGGACCACTTTGCCCATATCATGGAGAAGGGCCGACCTGTAAATGATCTCCCTCTCCTCCCTGTTTAAGGGAAGCTGAGAGGCCAAAAGCTCCGAGAGGAGGGCCACCCTTTCAGAATGGCCAAATGTATAGGGATCCCTGAGCTCCAAAATGACCGAGGCAAAGGCCAAGATCTGGTGGTACAACCCCGCGTCCCCCTGCTCCTTCCCTCCTGACAGACCATCCCTCAAAAAGGGCTCCATCCCCCAGAGAAGGAGAACAGCCCTCTCCAGATCTTCCTCGGAAAAGGGGGATTGCTCCCTTCCCCTGCCCACAAAGACAGCGGCCCAGATCTCTCCTCCTACCACCAAAGGAAGGAAAAGAAGGGACCCCGCAAAGGAAAAGGGAAGATCCCCTTCCAGATCTTTCTCTATCAAAAGGGGCCTCGGTTCACCCCCTGTCACCTTTTCCAAGACACCCCAAGGCAGGTCCAAACTGGAGGAGAAGGGAAGCCCATACTGAGCCACACACACCCAGGTGTCCCTCCCTTTGAGATAGAAGAGACCAAAGAGCGCCTTAGTGGCCTCCACGAGGCGTGAAAGAGCCCCATCCCAGACCCTTCCACACATCAAGGGGATAGAACCCATAACAGGGACCTCCCGTGAAAATCATTCACCCCACTTGAGCTTGGCCCTCAACACCTCGAAGTAGTTCCTATAAGGACTTCTAATCAGC
Source organism: Thermodesulfobacteriota bacterium (assembly GCA_024274915.1). Classification (GTDB taxonomy): domain Bacteria; phylum Thermosulfidibacterota; class Thermosulfidibacteria; order Thermosulfidibacterales; family B14-G1; genus B14-G1. Next base: position 2,691 of record JAJSAC010000039.1, on the reverse strand, counting down.
TTGATGGTGTAAGGAGCCTTTCTAACCTCCACCTTATCTTTAAACCTCAGAGCAAACCCCAGTTGACCGTCCAAGGTGAGAAAGACGTCCTCATTCTCCGTGAGAAGGGTCACCGTCACCTGTCCCAGGTCATCAGGTACTACTAAAGGTCTCTGACTAAGGGTGAAAGGACATATGGGATTCAGGATAATGGCAGGGAGAGACGGATGGATGATAGGCCCCCCCGCTGCCAAAGAGTAGGCCGTGGACCCTGTTGGAGTGGAAATGATGAGTCCGTCAGCCCGATAGGTGGTGAGGTAGTAATCGTCTATGTAAGTCTCTAAATCGATGATCCTGGCCAGGGTGCCCTTGTGGATCACCACATCATTAAGGACCCGGTACTGGGCTATCCTCTCCCCCTGTCTATGTACGTAAGCTTCCAGCATGGTCCTTTCGTCCAGGGTGTAGTCTCCCTCCAACACCTTTTCCAGCACGGGAAAGAGTTCATCCAAGGTGACCTCCGTGAGAAAACCCAGAGACCCCAGGTTCACAGCCAAGATGGGTACGTCCCGCTCCCCCACCAAGCGCGCTACGGAGAGGAGGGTACCATCCCCTCCCAGAACCACCACCAGATCCGACAGGGAAGGAACCTCAGACTTTTTATGGGGGGAGTCCAGCCCCACCAAGGCCGCCGTATCCTCATCCAGAACCGCCTCGTGGCCCCTCTCCTCCAACCAAGCCATCAACCCCTTCACCACTTCATGGGCAGGCTTCCTGGGTTTAGATACTACCCCTATCTTCATCCCTGCATTCCTCGTCAACCTTTCGCCCCAATGGTCCTCGCCCATAGCCTCTCCCTCTTCCCTTTTCACCTTTAACCTACTTCTCCCCCCATGCCCACAAGGGCCTCCTGCCTCTGGTGTTTTTGAGGAAAAGATTGGCCAGTACACGGAACAGACTCTCCCTGTCCAATTCCCGGGTAAGCTTCCCTCCTATGGCAACAGAAATGGACCCTCGCTCTTCGGAGACCACCACAACCACGGCATCCGTCTCTTCTGATAGGCCTAAGGCCGCCCTGTGCCTGGTGCCCAAGACCTTGCTTATCCTGGGATCCGTGGACAGGGGCAGGAGGCATCCTGCAGCCACCACCTTGTCGTAACGCACAATGACGGCGCCATCATGAAGGGGTGAGTAGGGCAGAAATATGGAAATGAGCAACTCCTTGGTCACATCGGCGTTTATCCTTATTCCCGAGTCAATGTAGTTCTTGAGACCCATCTCCCTTTCCAGGACTACAAGGGCCCCTATCTTCTTGGTGGCCAAATAGTGGGCAGCATCCACAATCTCCCTGAGAACCATTTCCTCCCTGAGGGTGGCTCCCAGATAGAAGGGGGTGGTGCCCACCTGGGCCAGGGCCTTCCGCAACTCAGGTTGGAAGAGGATGACCAGAATAATGATACCCATCTGCCAGAAGTTGGAAAAGAGCCAGTTGAGAGTCTGGAGCTTGAGCCACTGGGATAGGATGGTGACCAGCACAATGACCACTAACCCCACCAACATCCTGAAGGCCCGGGTGCCTTTGAGCATAAGGATGAAATGGTAAATGACAAAGGCCACCACAAAGATGTCCAGGACATCCTGCCACCGCATGGAATAGAAGGAACGGGTTATGTAGGGCAAAACCTCCTTCATGGCTGGTCCTTCTGGTTTATACGGACAGAAGACAGAGGACGGGAGACGGTAGATAAGGCTGCCCGGTCCCCCGTCTCCTGTCTCCCGTCATAGGTTCCCCTCAAGGCCCAGGCCATGTCCACCACCCTCCTGGCTTGGCGGACGTCATGGACCCTCACCACTGCGGCCCCCAAAAATATGGCTATAGAGACCGCCGCCAGGGTCCCTTCTAGGCGCTCCTCCACAGGTAACCCTAGAACCTCTCCAATAAAGGACTTCCTGCTGGGCCCCACCAGAATGGGCCTCCCCAGGTCCATGAATCGGGGAATGCCCCGGATAAGGGCCAGGTTATCCTTCACCCTTTTGCCAAAACCTATACCGGGGTCCAATAGGACCCTCTCCAAATCCACCCCCCGAGACTGAAGAAACTCCAGTCTCTCTGTGAAAAAGTCCCTCACCTCCCCCACCACGTCCCGGTAACTGGGGTTCTCCTGCATGTTCCTGGGTGTCCCCTTCATATGCATCACCACCACGTGGGCTTGATACTCTGCCACCACATCCACCATATCGGGTGAGAAGCGGAGCCCCGACACGTCATTCACCATAACGGCCCCGGCTTCCAGGGCAGCCTTGGCCACCTCTGATTTGTAGGTGTCCACCGAGATGGAAACGTCCAGCTCGGCCCTTATGGCCTTCACAACGGGTACCACCCTCTTTATCTCCTCCTCCAAGGGGACGGGTTGGGCCCCAGGGCGAGTGGACTCTCCCCCCACGTCTATAATATCGGCCCCTTCCTCCACCATCTCCCTGGCCCGCTCCAGAGCAGCGGAAATCTGGACATACCTCCCCCCATCAGAGAAGGAATCGGGGGTCACATTGAGGACACCCATGATGAGGGGAGCCCTTCTGATGAGGGGAGCCCTTCCCAAGCCATCAAGCGGCATCCTGCTCCTCATCCCCGAAACGGGTGCTCTTTTTAAGCTCAAATTGGGAGAGGATCCTGTCCAGCTCGTCAGACGAAAGGACCTCCTTCTCCAGTAG
>JAJSAC010000038.1 GCA_024274915.1 Thermodesulfobacteriota bacterium | reverse complement strand
TAATTCTTTCTACCGATGAGGTAACAGAGGTTATTGAGAGAGATATAGAAGGCTTTATCGAGAAAAATCCAGCTTTAATAAGGAATTCTCTAACATTAAAAAAGAGACAACTCGACACTCCAGTTGGCAGAATTGATATGCTTTTTGAGGATGAGAATGGGAATTCAACAATCGTGGAATTAAAACTTAATAAAGTTGGAAGAGAGGCTATAAAACAAATAAGAAGATACATGAATTGGATAAAGAAGCAAACAAAAAAGGATGTATATGGAATTATAGTGTGCAAGGGGGTAATGCCTGCCTTCTGCGAAGAGTTCCAGAAACTGTCTGACATAAAGATATGTTCTTATGGATGGCAGTTTACTATTAGGCCGTGGGAAGGATAGTGAGAAAATTTAAAGCTAAAAAGCGGACAAATCTAAAACCACATAACAATTCACTCTACCTGACCGCAATTCCGCTGCGCTTCATAGCGGCAGGTGAGCTTGGTCGTTAATGTCAATCCGCTAATTCTTGGGTGCACGATACTCCTCACCATTTTTATAGATTGCATGGGCGATTACCAGAAGTGCAGCAGGTCGGGGGCAGGTCTTTGGCAACTCCCAGGGGCTTTCTATGGGGCTTTGCCCCCCGTGGGGATAAGGATTTTTTAATAGCTGGGTTTCCACCATTTTCCCTGCCATAGATCCCGTTCTGCCAAGCTTCTGTGGATGGCCTCAAGGTTTCTCTGTTTTTCCAGGGCCCAGGTAGGGGCCAGGAGTTCATGGGGGTGGGGGTCTCCCGTGAGGCGGTGGATGACCACGTGGGGAGGGAGGAGGGCCAGGAATTCACCCACCACGTCCGCGTACTCCTCCCGGGTGAGGCAGCGGTATTGACCTTCCTGGTAGAGGCGGGCCAGGGGAGTGTCCTTGATGACGTAGAGGAGGTGGAGCTTCACTCCCTGGATGTCCATCTCTCCCAAGGCCCTGGCCGTGGCCAGCATCTCTTCCCTGCCCTCTCCGGGGAGACCCAGGATGACGTGGACCACCACTTCTATGCCCCGGCGGCGGGTCTCTTCTACGGTCCGGACAAAGTCCTCCACGGTGTGGCCCCGGTTGATGAGTTTCAGGGTGGTGTCGTGGATGGACTGAAGGCCGTATTCCACCCACAGGTAGGTCTCCCCGCTGAGCTCTTCCAGGAGGTCTAGGACGGGAGGGGGGACGCAGTCGGGCCGGGTGCCGATGGCCAGGCCCACTATGTCCGGCTGGGCCAGGGCCTCCCTGTACATGGCTTCCAGTTTTTCCACGGGGGCGTAGGTGTTGGAGAAGGACTGGAAATAGGCGATGAGCTTTTTGGCCTTGTATCGGCGGGCCAGGCGTTCCCGGGCCACCTGGACCTGCTGGGTGATGGACATGGTAGAGGCCTTGCCCGTGCCTGAGCCTCGGGGGTTGCAGTAGATGCACCCTCCCGTACCTCTGGTGCCGTCCCGGTTGGGGCAGGTGAGACCGGCGTCCAGGGTGATGCGCTGGACCCGGCAGCCGAATCGCTCCCGGAGATGGCTGTTTAGGTCCCTGTAACGTTTGGTGGTTTCCATGATTGAAGTATATTGCCAGTTCGTTGTGATGTGAACCGAGAGAGAATATATTGTTCCCATGCCTTTGGGGGAAGAGGGTGGCTGTATGGCGGTGTATCCCAAGAGCTATGATGTCATAGTGGTGGGGGGAGGGCACGCCGGTTGTGAGGCAGCCCTGGCAGCGGCCCGCATGGGTTGCAGCACCCTTCTCATCACCATCTTTCTGGACACTGTGGCCCACATGCCCTGCTCTCCTTCTGTGGGTGGTGTGGGAAAGGGCCACCTGGTGAAGGAGATAGACGCCCTGGGGGGCCAGATGGCCCGGGTGGCGGACCAGACTGCTATCCAGTATCGCACCCTCAACACCAGCAAGGGCCCCGCTGTGTGGGGTACCAGAACCCAGAACGACAAGGTCCGCTACAGGGTGGCCATGAAGACCGTTCTTGAAAACCAGGAGAACCTGGACATCAAGGAGGCCATGGTGGAGGAACTCCTGGTGGAAGAGGCTAAAGGGAGGGGCTGGGTGGTGGGGGCGCGGGACCACTTGGGGGTGGAGTTCATGGGCAAGACGGTGGTTATCACCACGGGCACCTTCCTGGGGGGGCTCATCCATATCGGTGACAGACGCATTCCTGCCGGTCGGGCGGGGGAGTTTCCTGCCGATGGCCTGGCTAAGAGCTTGGCGGACCTGGGCTTTCGCATGGGCCGCATGAAGACGGGAACGCCTCCCCGGCTGAAGGGCTCCACCATTGACGTTTCCCTTTTTGACCCTCTGGAGGGGGATCCGGAGCCTCGTCCATTCTCCCTCTTCACCCAGGAAATCACCCTGCCCCAGGTGCCCTGCCACATGGGGCGCACCACCCAGGCCACTCACCGTATCGTTCGGGATCACATCCACCTTTCCCCCCTCTACAGCGGTGCCATCAAGGGGGTGCCCGCTCGCTACTGCCCTTCCCTGGAAGACAAGGTGATGAAGTTTCCAGAGAAGGAGTATCACCACGTCATTTTGGAGCCTGAAGGTCTGGACACGGAAGAGGTCTACGCCAGCGGACTGGGCAACTCCCTGCCCTACGAGATTCAGGTCCAGCTGGTCCAATCCGTTCCGGGCCTGGAGGAGGCAGAGATCATGCGCCCCGCTTACGCCATTGAATACGACTTTGTCCAGCCCACCCAGCTCTGGCCCACCCTGGAGACCAAGCTGGTGGAGGGCCTCTACTTGGCGGGTCAGGTGAACGGTACCTCGGGTTATGAGGAGGCGGCGGCCCAGGGTTTGTGGGCGGGGATCAACGCGGCCCTCAAGGTCCAGGGAAGGCCCCCTTTCATCCTGGACCGCTCCCAGGCCTACATGGCTGTCATGGTGGACGACTTGGTGACCAAGGGCGTCAGGGAGCCCTATCGCATGTTCACCTCCCGGGCCGAGTATCGCCTGATTTTGAGGGAGGACAACGCCGATTTGCGCCTCATGGAGAAAGGGTATGAGTTGGGTCTCATAGGCAGGGAATCCCTGGAGGAGATGCAGGAGCGCCGTCGTCTCACAGAAGAAGAGATGGGGCGTCTCAGGAAGGTCTTTCTCAAACCCTCTCCCCGGGTGAACGCATACCTGGAGTCCGTGGGTTCTTCTCCCCTGGAGTCACCTGCTTCCCTGGCCCAGCTCCTCAGACGGCCTGAGATCACTTACAAAGACGTAGAAAAACTGGACGGCCAGCCCAGAAACCTGCCCGAGGGGGTGGTGCGGCAGGTGGAGATCCTCTGCAAGTACGAGGGTTACCTGGAGCGCCAGGAGAGGGAGGTGAAGAGGTTTCAGCACCTGGAACGCATCCTCATTCCTCCAGACCTGGACTACGATCAAGTACCCAGTCTCTCCCACGAAGTGCGCCAGCTGCTTAGGGAAATCCAGCCCCGCTCCCTGGGCCAGGCATCCCGCATCTCCGGTGTCACCCCGGCGGCCATCACCGCCCTCATGGTCTATCTGGGAGGGCAGAGGAGAAAGGCAGGGTAGGGGGTAGGGCCTCGTGCGAGTCTTTGTCACCGGTGCCATGGGTTTTGTTGGGTTCCACCTTTTGCCTGCTCTGGTGAGGGCGGGCCATGAGGTGGTGGCCCTGGTAAGGAGAGAGGTTGAACTCCCGCCAGGTGTAGAGGGGGTGAGGGGAGATGTACTGGACCCTGGCTCCCTGGAGAGGGCCGTGGAGGGTTGCCAGGGAATGATTCATCTGGTGGGTATCATTCGGGAGTTTCCTTCCCGGGGCATCACCTTCCAGCGTCTCCACGTGGAGGCCGCCGAGAATGTGATCCAGGCCGCCCGGGAGGCTGGGGTTTCTGTCCTCCTTCACATGAGTGCCCTGGGGGCCCGACCCGACTCCAGGGCCAGGTACCACCGGACCAAGTTTGCTGCCGAAGAGCTGGTGAGGAAGAGTGGCCTGGATTATGCCGTCTTTCGGCCCTCTCTTATTCTGGGTCCGGGGTCCCAGTTCCTCATGGATATGAAGAGACTCATGGCCCTTGGTGTGATTGGGCTGGTGGGAGGTGGGAGATACAGGGTCCAGCCCGTGGCTGTGGCCGACGTGGTCAGGGCCTTTGTTCTTGCCCTAGAGCGGAAGGAGCTGAGGGGTGAGACTTGGGATCTTTGCGGGCCCCGAGTTTACACCCTGAGAGAGTTGCTGGAAACCATGGCCCGGGCGTGGGGCAGGAGGGTGGTCTTCTTCCCCCTGCCCGACGGGCCTTTAAAGTTCATGGCCAGATTACTGGATAGGTTTCCCTGGTTTCCTGTCACCAGGGAGCAGCTCGTCATGCTGGAGGAAGGGAGCGTCTGTAGGGATAGCCGCTTTTATTCCGTTTCCGGAGTGATACCCAGGGATGTGGAAGAGGTCTTGAAGAAGGTTTGATCTTCTGGAGCTAGAAGTTCCATGGTGATGGCCTTATAGATGCACGCCTTTATGCAGAAGCCGCAGACCACACACTTGCTGGAGTCGAAGACCACCTTGTAATCAGAATCCAGAGAGAGGGCGCCTGTGGAACACACCCCCACACAGGCCCCGCAATGGACGCACCGGTCGTCGTCTCGGACGATGTTACCGTTGAGATAATGGACGGAAACCCCCATGACTTTCACAAGCTCCACGGCCTGGCGGATATTTTCCTCGTCGCCCATGAGTTCTAAGACCAACAGGCCCTCTTCTTCAGGGGTGATGTAGGCCTTGAGGATGTTGAAGTCCAGATTGTACTTCTTCACCACCGTGGAGGTGATGGGCTTGTCCACCACTTCCTTAGGAAACCTCAAAATAACCTTTGCTGATGCCATTTTCGCCTCCTTTCAATTTTTACAAAAGGGTAAGATACCTCTCTCCCGTGTCCGGGAATAGGGTAACGATCACCTTACCATCCATTTCCCTGTCCAATATCAAGGCTCCTTCCATGGCAGCTCCAGAAGAGATGCCCACGAAGAGCCCCTCCTTTTTTGCCAGTTCCCTGGCCCTGATTTTGGCCTGTTCCGTGGTCACGGAGATGACGCCGTCTATGAGGGTCATGTCCAGCACTCCAGGGATGAATCCTGCTCCGATGCCCTGGATGCCGTGGGGTCCGGGTTCTCCTCCCTCGAGGACTGGGCTTTCGGCAGGCTCCACGGCTACCAGTTCCACTGAAGGATTCAACTTTTTCAATACTTTGCCTACCCCTGTGATGGTGCCTCCTGTGCCCACCCCGGCCACAAAAGCGTCCACCTTGCCTTCCGTGTCCCGGATGATCTCCTGGGCCGTGGTTTGAGCGTGGATACGGGGATTGGCAGGGTTTTCGAACTGCTGGAGGAGGACGGCCCCTTCTCCCTCAGCAATTTCCAGGGCCTTATCCACGGCGCCTTTCATACCTTCCTCGCCGGGAGTGAGCACCACCTCTGCTCCCAGAAGCTCTAGTATGCGCCGTCGCTCTATGCTCATGGTGTCAGGCATGGTGAGAACAAGCCGGTAGCCTTTTACGGCGCAGACGAAGGCCAAGCCGATGCCCGTGTTCCCGGAGGTGGGTTCGATCACCGTTCCACCGGGTTTCAGTTTACCCTCCTCTTCGGCGGCTTTTACCATGGACAAGGCGATCCTATCCTTAACAGAGGAGAGGGGATTGTACATCTCCAACTTGGCAAGGATAAGGTTTCTCCCCGTGCCCATGTGGTTGATCTTTACAAGGGGGGTGTTCCCCACCAACTCCAACACATCATTGTAGTATCCCATGCTATTCTTCTCCCTTTCGAGACAGGTAGTCTTCTATGGCCTTCTTTATTCCCTCTTCTGCCAAAAGGGAACAGTGGTGTTTGATGGGGGGGAGGCCCCCCAGTTCCTGGACCACGTCCTTGTTGGTCACTTTGAGGGCCTCCTCAATAGTTTTGCCTATCACCAGTTGGGTGACTATGCTGGAGGTGGCAATGGCTGCTACGCATCCGAAGGTCTCGAATTTGCAGTCCTGGATTATTCCATTGTTTACCTTTATGTAGATCCACATGATGTCGCCGCATTTGGGGTTACCCACCTTGCCCACACCGCTGGGATTTTCTATTTTCCCCATGTTCTTGGGATTTCTGAAGAGCTCAATCACTTTCTCTGTATACATTACCGCCTCTCATTCAGGGCTTTCAGTTTCACACCGCTCTCTGTGCCAGGGAGTTTTTCTACAGGCTGGCCCAGGAGGAACTTTCCTTCTTCTATCCATCCCTTGAGGGTTTCTGCGATCTCCCTGGCAGCGGCTAAACTGGAGATGGCCCCAGTTTTCACCTGCTTGCCGTTGACCTCGATCTCTCCTGAGCGGAGTTGAGCATAGCTCACTTCGGTGACGACCTGAGGCTCCCTCTCAGGATAGGTTTTGCTGTAGTCTACCACGGGAGCCAATATCTCCTCGTTGGATACAGAGGTGAAGTGGGCCATCTCTTCGTCTAGGATGGGTATGGGGATGCCGATTCCCACGCTTAGGCTGGTGCCGTATCCGTAGACACTCACTCCCTTGATATATCGGGTCTCCATGCCCTTGAGATCTCCCATGACGGCCAGGGTTCCAGCCGGCCGGGTGGGCACACCTCTGTCGTTCCGGGGCACCGAGGGGTTGTGCTGGGTACCGTAAAAGACCACGTAGCCCACTCCCCCTCCCAGGAAGATGCGGGTGCCTATGCCGATGGTTCGGTAGAGGGGATCGTTGAGGAGTGGACTTAGCTCTCCGGCAGAGCAGTAGTTGGCGTTGCCCAAGTGGGGTTTTAAGACCCCCATATAGGTGTAAATGGTTTTGTCCCCCAGGTTTACTGCCACATTGTAGTTTTGGTAACAGTTTCGGGGATTGTACAAGACGGCCTCGTTTATCTCCTGGATGTTGAAGAGGGTCTTGATCTCCCTTCTAGGATAGCAGTCGGTACCATATCCTGTGCCTTCCAGGACCAAGTCTTTGCCAGCTACCAGATCCTCAATCACATGCCCTCCGCCGTAAGGGAATTCCCCGGGATGGGGTCGGTTTCTGGGATCCTGAGGGGGCAGGGCAGTTGCCCCTATGATGACGTCAACGGCGGCAAGGCCAGTATAGGCAGGCACACCGTTGATGTAACAGGTTCCACCTCCCAGCTTAATCCTGGGTTTGGTGTGGCCCAGATTGAGGATGGCGGAGCTGGAGCACATTGGGGCGAAGGTTCCCGTGGTAACCACATCCACCTCTTGAGCGGCCCTGGCTTCTCCCTTTTCTCTTACGATAGAAATCATCTCTTCTGCGGTGACCACCACCGCCTTACCCTTTGCTATCTTTTCGTTGATTTCCTCTATGGTTTTAATAACTCCCATTTTCCCCTCCTAAGTTTTCTTAAAATAAAAAGAGAGGGTGGTGAAAGGCCACCCTCTCCCTAGCCCGTGTTGTTATGGGGTGGCCTTGACCGCCTTTTTCTCCCCCATTTTGGCCTCCTCCGTTGAGCAAGGCTGGAGGAGGTGATAGGGGTCCCTGTCGGAACTCATGGCCTCGGCTGTGTTAACCCTTTCGCTCAGCCGTTCATAGGGACGGCGGAGAGTTCGGCTTTCCACTTCCCAGATGTAACCGTGGATGATGACGTCTTTGGGAATCAACGGGCAGTTCCGAAGGAGCTCCACCTGCTCTATGCAGGCCTCGTCTACATCGGAAAAGGTCTTGATCCACTTGGGAAAAGCACCTTGCTCCAGTTGGAGTTCGGGCAGTGCAGGGTCGATCTGGAGGTTGTACACGTCTATTCCTTTATCCTCCAGGGCCTTCCGTATGAAGTCTCCGCAGGCGGTCATCATGCCACATTCCGTGTGATTGATGACTATGATCTCTTTGGTCCTGAAGAAATTGGTGCTCAGCATGGCGGAGCGAATGGCGTCATCTGTTACCACCCCTCCTGCGTTTCGGAAGATGTGGGCATCTCCTTCTTTGATTCCTAGTGCTTCCTCCACAGGTAGGCGTTCGTCCATGCAGGCCAGGACCCACAATTGACGGTTGTTGGGAATGCCCAGCTGTCGTCTAAGGGCCCAGGCTTTTCTTTCTGCTATCTCTAGCTCTATTTCTTTATACAACATTTCCCCTATCTCCTTGTTGAAATTGAGAGTGGGTTTCCTTGGCTTTTCAGAGGATCCATCAGGTCAGCTGAACCTCGCCTTCTTGCCATAGGGGAGACATTTCTCGTAGCCTCTCTATGGTGGAAGGGAGAAGGTCCACGACCCTCTCGATTTCCTCTTCCGTGTTGAACTTTCCCACGCTAAATCTGACGCTGCCATGGGCCTGTTCATGGGAAAGTCCTATGGCCAGTAGGACATGGGAGGGTTCTAAGGAGCCCGAGGAGCAAGCAGATCCTGAAGAGGCCCAGATCCCTTGGAAGTTCAGGTCCATGAGGATGCTTTCCCCTTCAATACCCAGGAAGCAGACGGAAAGGGTGTTGGGGAGTCTCTTTTGAGGGTGCCCGTTTAACAGCACCTGGGGGATGTTTTCTAGGACGCCCCTTTCCAGCTTGTCCCTGAGGTTTTTGGTGTGGGCGTAACGCTCTTCCCTCTCCACTTGGGCAAGCCTGGCAGCTTCTCCCAGGGCCATTATGCCGGGGACGTTCTCCGTCCCCGCCCTCCTTTTCCCCTCTTGCCCTCCGCCGTGAATGAGGGGATGTAGTTTAGTGCCTTTTCGTATGTAGAGGGCCCCCGTCCCCTTGGGCCCGTGGAACTTGTGACCCGATAGGGAGAGAAGGTCTACCCCTAGTTTGTTCACGTTCACTTCCAGTTTCCCCACGCTCTGGACGGCATCGGTGTGAAAGTAAACGCTCGCCTCTTTCGCGATTTTTCCTATTTCTTCTATGGGTTCAACGGTGCCGATTTCGTTGTTGGCGTGCATAATGGTGATGAGAATGGTCTCCTTTCTGATAGCTTTCCTCACTTCGTCGGGATCTACCAGGCCATATCTGTCTACGGGCAGATAAGTGACGTCGAAACCCAGATGCTTTTGGAGGAAGTGGCAGGGCTCCAATACAGCATGGTGCTCGATGGCTGTGGTGATGATGTGGTTGCCCTTATCTATAAGGGCTAGGGCCACACCTTTGATGGCCGTGTTGTTGGATTCACTTCCCCCTGAGGTGAAGACGATTTCTGATGGGTTAGCGCCGATGAGCTGGGCTAGTTCTCTCCTGGCTTCTTCCACGGCTTCCTTCACTTGGTGGGACGGTGTGTACTGGGCGGAAGGATTATAGTAAAGTTCATCCAGGTAAGGGATGACCTTTGTCCAGATCCTGGGGTCCACCCTAGTTGTAGCGTTGTTGTCTAGGTAAATTCCCTTCATTTTCGGTGTATCCTCCTCTTATCCCTATAATCCCTATCAATTAACTAGGGATTATTTCTATACAGTATCTCTCCTTTGTCAAGGGGTGCTTCAAAGGAAAACTTGAGTTTCTCCCAATTTTTATGATGCGGATTTTCCCCATGGAGCCTTGTAGCAGACGTTTCATTTTCGTTCAAGAGCGTATAGATTTAAATCACAAAAAGAAGGAGGATGGAGATAATGGAGTATATCAGTACCCGGGGAGGGATAGAGCCCATACCTTTCAGCCAGGCGGTGATGATGGGATTGGCCACCGATGGGGGCTTGCTGCTGCCCGGGGAGATTCCCCAAGTTTCCCAGGAGACCTTGGAGATTTGGCAGGGGCTTTCCTATCCCCGGTTGGCTCTGGAGGTGATGTTCCTATTTGCCGGGGATGTGTCCAAAGAGGATTTGAGAGATCTAGTGGATAGGGCTTATGCCACCTTCGATCATCCCCAGGTGGTTCCTCTGGTGGAGTTGGGAGGTATCTATATTATGGAGCTTTTCCATGGGCCCACATTGGCCTTCAAAGACATTGCCCTCCAGTTTTTGGGAAACCTCTTCGAGTACCTTCTGGCTGAGGCGGGAGACAGGATGAATGTTTTAGGGGCTACCTCGGGGGATACAGGGAGTGCGGCCATTTACGGCGTGAAGGGGAGAAGGAACATGGCCATTTTTATCCTGTATCCCCACGGCCGGGTTTCTCCCATTCAAGAGCTCCAAATGACCACCGTAACAGATCCCGAAGTGCATAACCTGGCTATAAAGGGGACCTTCGACGACTGCCAGGCTATTGTGAAGGAGATCTTCAGCGATTTGGAGTTTAAAGAGTGCTATAGACTGGGAGCTGTCAACTCCATCAACTGGGCTCGGGTTTTAGCCCAGGTGGTTTACTACGTCTGGGGCTACTTACGTCTCCGGGAAGCGGGCGTTCAGAAGGTTGTTTTCACCGTACCCACGGGCAATTTCGGCAACATCTTCGCCGGTTTTGTGGCCAAGAGGATGCTGCCTGAAGGGGCCATAGGGCGGCTGGTCCTGGCCACCAATGAGAACGACATCCTCTACCGCTTCATCAGCCGGGGGGACTACTCCTTGGGTCAGGTGGTGTCTACTATCAGTCCCAGCATGGACATCCAGGTGGCCAGCAACTTTGAGCGTTACCTCTATTACCTGTGGGGCGAGGACCCTGCCAGGGTGAAAAAGGCCATGGAGGAGTTCAAGGGCACTGGGCGTCTCACCTTTTCCCGGGAGGAGTTGGAGATGGTGAGGGAGGACTTTGCCTCCCTGGCCGTGGCCCAGCCCAGGACCCTGGAGACCATAAAGGCCTTTTACCTGGAGACGGGCTACATCCTCGATCCCCATACCGCTGTGGGAGTGACGGCTGGTTTGGCCATGAAAGAGGAGGATATGCCCATGATCTGTCTGGCCACTGCCCATCCTGCCAAGTTCCCCGAGGCCGTGAAGGGGGCCATAGGCAAAGAGCCCCCTAAACCTCCCCGCATTGCGGAATTGGAGGGCAAGGAGTGCCGTTTCCAAGTCTTGCCCGCCAGTGTGGATAGGGTGAAGGCTTACATAGCAGAACGTGCCATCTAGTACAGGTGTTGTTTTTTCCCTGGTGAGGGGATAAATTGTTCATGAATTAACATCCATGGTTCATGAAAAGGAGAGAGATGGCCAATCTCCAGGTGAAAGGCATTGACGACGATCTCTACGAGCTTCTCAAAGAGCTAGCCCGGGAGAAGGGGAGGTCTTTGTCCCAGCAGGTGACCCTTATGCTGAAGGAGTACCTAGCCAAGGAAAGAGGCCTGGAAGGCGCAAAGAGACCGGCAGAGCTTTTGCTGGAGCTTGCCGGATCCTGGGAGGACGAGAGGTCTGCCCAGGAGATCGTAGAAGAGATAAAGGCGGCTAGAAGGTCCTCCCGCAAGCTCAAAGGCGGGTGGGATGTACCTCCTTGACACCAACATAATCATTTATGCCCTGAAGGGGGTGCCCCCAGTCCTGGAGCAACTCTGGACCCATCGTGACCATGCCATGATAATCAGTTCCGTCACCTTGATGGAGCTCTATTATGGTGCCCACAAGTCCCGGAAAGTTAAGGCCAATCTGGCCAAGGTGAGAGCCATAGAGGGGGCCTTCAAGGTGATACCACCTGGTCCCGAGGTGGCGGAGACCTTCGGTGATCTCAAGGCGAGCCTGGAGAAGAAGGGTTTGCCCCTGGACGATTTCGATCTGATCCTGGCTGCCACGGCCCTATGTTACAATCTGGTGCTGGTTTCCAATAACGTCCAGCATTTCAAAAGGATAGAGGGGCTGAGGTTAGAGGACTGGGCCCGGGCCTGACTTAGTCCATCTCTGTTCCGGCCATCAGTGCCTTTTTATTCCGTTGGCGGAAAGGGCCTTTCGAATCTGAAGACGGTGCCCTTCATGAGGGCCACTTTTTCGTCTCCCTGGCGGGTGATTTCTATCAAATAAGTGGCTGTTCGTCTTCCCAGGTGGACCTCCCGGGCCTGGGCCACTATCTGATCGCCTACCACGGCGGCCTTGAGGAAGCTGAAACTCACTTCCAAGGCCAGGGCTGTCTGTCCGTGGCTATTGCTGGCCAGGGCAAAGGCCAGGTCTGCCAGGGTGAATAGAACTCCACCATGGCATACATTGGCAGCGTTTAGGTGCTTGTCTTCTACGGTTAGGGCTACCTTGGCGTAGCCTGGCTTCACCTCCTCGATTTGGGCTCCTAAAAGGCCGATCAAACGGTCGTGCTTGCCTAGATAGTTTTTCACCCTTTGTGCCGTCTCTTCAGGCCCTCTCACTATACACCTCCTTTGTGGTCTTTTTTACAGGAAACAATCCCTCTATACGAGCGATGATTGCGGATCCGCAGGCGTCGCCCCAGACATTCACCGTGGTCCTGCACATGTCGAGGATCCGGTCTACAGCCAATATCATGCCAATACCCTCTATGGGTAGGTTCACCGCTTTTAAGACGATGACCATGGTGACTAGGCCTGCTCCGGGTATGGCTGCAGCTCCTATGGAAGCCAGAGTGGCGGTGAGAGAGACCATAAGCTGTTGGGGGAGGGTGAGGGTGATCCCATAGGCCTGGGCTATAAAGATGGCTGCTACTGCCTCATACAGCGCTGTGCCGTCCATGTTGACTGTGGCCCCTAGGGGCACAACAAAGCTCACCACTTCACTGGGGACTTTTGCATTCTTCTCCAGGCATTCCATGGTGACCGGTAGGGTGGCGGCACTGCTGGCTGTGGAGAAGGCGGTGGCCAGGGCGGAAAGCATGGCCTTAAAAAAGGTCCATGGAGAAAATCGGCCTAGGAAGCGGAGCAAACCGGGGAGTACCAGAAAAGCGTGAATGCCTAAACCGACCAGGACGGTGAGCATGTAGATGGCCAGGGGCTTGAACACCGAGAGCCCCATCTTTCCTACAGTGGTGGCCATAAGGGCGAAGACTCCCAGAGGGGCCAAGGCCATGATCCATTCTGTGATCTTCATCATGACTCCATTGAAGGCGTCGAAGAGGGAGATCAGAGGCTTGCTTTTCTCTTTTGTGATAGCCAGGGCGCTTCCCAAAAGGATTGAAAAGAAGATGGTAGGGAGCACCCTATCTTCGGCCAAGGCCTTAAAGATGTTACTGGGGACTATTTCCATAAGGATGGAGAGGAGAGAGGGTGTGGCGTGGTGGGCCAGGGGTGTTTTTGCCCCCACCCCCTGGATCATGCCCACGCCTGGGCGGAGAAGGTTTACCATGGCTAGCCCAATGAACGTTGCTGCCAGGGTGGTACTGAGGTAGTAGACGAAGGTTTTGCCTCCTATGCGGCCTAGGTTTTTGACATCTCCTATGTTGACCATTCCCATCACTAGGGAGGCTAGGATGAGGGGCATGATGAGCATCTTGAGGAGGGAGATGAAAAGTTTCCCCAGAGGGGCCACCAGGGTGGCTTTCCCTCCTAAAAAGAGCCCAACGGCGGCCCCCGCAGCCATGCCCAAAAGGATCTGGGTATGGAGTTTGGGTTTGAGGCCCACTTTTTCCCTCCGCTATATGTGGCTAACTACCAGGCGCCACCTCCCCCTCCCCCTCCGCCACCTCCGGAGAAACCGCCACCACCAGAACCTGAGGAACGGGGAGCGGAAGCCAAGGTGGTGGATGCTTGCTGGGCGAAGTGGTCCATGGAATGGCCCAAGTAGATGGGGGAGTAGGGACCATAGGTTCGGTACCACCGAGGCGGCTCTTGGAATAGGCCTTCAAAGGCGGCGGCCCATCTCTCTGCCTCGCCAAAGGCGATGGCGTAGGGAAGGGCCTCTTCAAAGACCTTGGGAATCTCTTGGGGGGAGAAGAGCTTTTCTATAACAGGCTTCTCCACTCGAGATATGAACTCTTCGTAGCCCTTGAGATGTTCCCAGGTTAGCCTTCCCTTGGCCGTTTTCCTGGGCATGATCTGGCCAAAGGCTATCAATAGGGCCGCAGTGCCCATGCCAGCTACCATTATAGGCGCTGGGGGCGTGCCCATGAAGCGACCCACAAAAGAGAGGCCTATGACGGTGAGTATGGCTATTATCACCCCGATGGTCCGGTAGGTGTTGCGCACTGTAGCAGGGTTGTGGAGGAAATAGCCTTTCCTCCTAAGCAAAGAGAAGACGCTGTCCCTGATGGTGGGAAGATGTTCGTAGAATTTCTTTTTCAAGCCCGAGAGGCGCTGGGTGTCTCCCAGGGGGAAGAGGGCTGAGAGGAGAGTGATGTCATAGGGGGAGTTGTGGAGGCTTCCCTCTCCCCCCTTTTGCCTGTGGAAGATGTAGTCCCTTTTTTTGCCAAAGAGGAGCCGGTCTTCTTCCACTTCTTCTATGGTTAGATACCCCCTCCTGGCCAGATCCACGATTTCTGCCACCACATCCCTCATGTCCATGCGCTCGTCTATGAGGGTGCCTGCCTCAAGGGGCGTCATGTCTTCGGGGGGGTGGTATTGGACCTGGATCACTCCTCGTCCACCTATGTCCCTACCCCTGGTCCGCCAGAGCCAGTAGAGGAGGGCGAGGAGGACTGCCAAGTAGAGGAAGGCATAAAACCATGGGGAACCGAGTATGCCTGGTCCCTTCACTATTTTCACCAATCCCGGAGGCCAACCCACGGCCACGGTAAGGCCTTCGTGGGGATAGAGGGGACGGGTGAGGGCGAAGGCGATTTCCGATTCCCTCCTCTCCCAGGCGCAGTCCTGTTCCCTGCTTTCCCTCCTTCCCGTGTAGCAGGCCACCTGGAGGTTTTGGCCTTGGAAGGGAAGGACCACCGTGGCACTGGCGTTCTTGATAGGGACAGCCCAGCCAGTACCTATGGCGTTCCAGTATAGCTCATCTACGTCGTTGATATGGTACAGGGCGTATTTCACACGGTAATCTATTATATAGGACTGGACGCCCCTCACCAGCCTGTTGGCTTGGCCTATCCTAATCTTCAGCCAATTCCCACGGTGGGAGAGCCTCACTTTTCGGGGTCGGGCCCTATCGTCAGTGACGAAGACCCCTTTTATCTTGATCCTGTGCCTTTCACCCAGGGGGTCTTTGAAGACCAGGGGGATATCGCGGTATATGCCGTGGCGGCGCTCGCCACCAAAATCCACCACAATCCTCTCCGTTACCTGGAGGTCCCCCGACTCCTCTACCCTAATCTCAACCTGGTAGTCTTTGATGATCCAGGCTCGGAGGGGTGTTGTGATGAGCCCGATAAAGATCAGAACCAAGGCGGCCTTTTTCAAAGGTTACCTCCTCAGAATCTCACTTCCGGCGTGCTCCTTTCCCCCTCTTCGATTTCGAAGAAGGGTTTGAGAGTGAAGCCGAACTGCCGGGCTACCAGTGAATTGGGGAGAACAGATATGGTGGTGTTGTAGTCCCTCACCACGGCGTTGTAATAGCGGCGGGCCTGTTGAATTGACCCTTCAACCTTGGCCAGTTCTTCCTGGAGAGAGAGGAAGTTGGTGCTGGCCTTGAGGTCGGGGTAGTTTTCCGCCAGGGCGAAGAGCTGGCGCAGGGCCCGGGTGAGCATGTTCTCCGCCTGGGCCCTCTCCTCGGGGGGGCCAGCGGAAACGGCAGCGTTTCGTGCCTTCACCACGTTCTCCAGGGTGGTCTTCTCGTGGGCAGCATAGCCCTTCACCGTTTCTACCAGGTTGGGAATGAGGTCATGGCGGCGCTTTAGCTGAACGTCCACGTCAGACCAGGCCTGGTCAGTCATCACCCTCAGTTTTACCATGCGGTTATAGATGGCTACCGCTCCTAAAGCCAGGAGTACCAGTATTGCCAGTAAGATCCAGATCAGCATAGACTCCTCCCCCTTCTTTTTGTAACTTCATTATAAATGGCCTTTTTCGTGCCTGTCAAAAACCGGGTCCTTTCACCAGGACTTCCCCCAAAATTCCCTTCCTGGTAAAGGCACCACGCTCAGAATCCTGGATTTTTCCCTTCAAACGAGTGAAAGGGCAGGGCATTCCTCCCTTGCCCATGGCTGATAGCTGATGGCTCATGGCTCATGGCTGATAGCAACTGTGAGCTATGAACCATGAACTACGAGCTATGAACTATGAGCTATCATCTCTGCGTTCGG
>JAJSAC010000005.1 GCA_024274915.1 Thermodesulfobacteriota bacterium | reverse complement strand
TTAGGGATAGGGGCGGGGCGTTCCGACCGCAGAGATGATAGCTCATAGTTCATAGCTCGTAGTTCATGGTTCATAGCTCACAGTTGCTATCAGCCATGAGCCATCAGCTATCAGCCATGGGCAAGGGAGGAATGCCCCGCCCTTTCACTTGTCTGAAAGGGAAAATCCAGGATTCTGAACATGATGCCTTCACCAAGAAGGGAATTTTGGGGGAAGTCCTGGGAACCTATCCCATTGACCTTCTCAAACGAGGACAGTAAAAGTATATTCATTATAGGACATAAACAGGAGACAACGATGGAGATGGTGGAAGCGGTCCGAAGAATAATCTCCTAAGAATAATCAAGGAAATGGTTTTACCTGAGCTGGGCCAAATCCGTGGAGAATACAGGGAAATAAAAGCCCTCCTCGAGATCACCAACAAGCGTCTGGACGACATTAACCTTCAACTCGTTGAGCAAAGCAGACGCATAGATGAGACCAACCAGCGTATAGATGAGACCAACAAACGCATAGACGAGACCAACCAGCGCATAGATGAGACCAACCAGCGTATAGACGAGACCAACAAACGCATAGACGAGACCAATCAGCGCATAGATGAGACCAACAAACGCATAGATGACACCAGAGCCGAGCTCATGGGCGAAATAAAGACCCTAAGCCAGCGCATTGACGAGACCAACCAGCGCATAGACAAAACCAACAACAAGATAGACTCCATCCACATGGACCTCATCCAGCGCTTTGACAAAACCAACAACAAAGTGGATTCCATCCAAATGGACCTCATCCACCGCATCGACGAGACCAGGGCCGAATTTAAGGCCGAGATTAGAGCAATCAACCAGCGTATTGACGACACCAGAGCCGAGCTCATGGGTGAAATTGGAAGGCTAAGCCAGCAGATAAACGAAATCATTCTCAGCGTAGCCCGCCTTCACGAAGTCATTGTCCGCAGGGAAGAACACCAGGACCTAAAAGACCAGGTGAAAAAGATTGCCCAGCATGTGGGGCTTTAAGCCCACCCCAGAAAGAAATCGGCTACCGTGCCCCTCCAGGGAGATTCTTCCTTCTTGAGGAGAGCCTCTTCATCCACGCCCTGGCCCTGGGAGCATAAGGATGCTGGGGATCCATCTCCACCACCTTCCTGAACTCCCTCAGGGCCTTCTTCTCATGACCGGAGTGAGCGTATACCACTCCGAGAAAATAATGGGTATCAATGATGGTGGGATTCACCTGAATGGCCTTTTCCAGATAACTCCTGGCCTTTCCCAGATACTCCAAATTGTCGGTCATCTTGGCCATCTCCAAATAGAGAATCCCCAGATCGTGGTAGGCTATCACGTCCCACGGAGCCAGTTTTATTGCCCTTTCAAAGTACGGAATGGCCTCCTTGAACCTCCTCTGGCCCATCAAGATGAAACCGATATTGTCCGCCGCATGGGCCCTGGTCTCAGGAGAAGCCTGGGTAGTAGGCTCCAGCACCAGAGCAAACTGGCGCATGGCCTCTTGGACCCTTTTTCTCTCCATGAGAGCCACCCCGTACTGATTAAGGGGCGTCCCGAATCCGGGAGACCTGAGGACTGTGTCCCTCCACAGAGCCAGCTTGTCCGTCCACGTGACACACCTTTTGAACGTTACGGCAAAGAAAGAAAGGGAGATAAGTAAAGTGAACACCATTCCTAGGGAGATCCCTTCCCTCCATCCCTTCCCCACCTTCCAAAACAACCAGGACAAAAGAAAAACCACCGCGAAGGAAGAAAGGTAGAGGTAGCGGTCGGCAACGGGGGTCTTGGCCACTCCAGTAGCAGCCAGAGGCAAAACGGGCATAAGGGACACCAGGAACCACCACATGGAAAAGGCCACCCACCTGCCCCTTCCCTTGAACAGAGACAGAAAAGTTGAGCAAGCAAGAGCCAGGAGAAATAGAGCGAGAACACCAAGGTTGATCCCGTATCCTCCCGGTATGGCCCCTATAAAGAGGTTGGGACGGAAGGGGAAAAGGGCCCTTCTCACGTAAAACCCAATGGCCGAAAGGCCATCAAGGAGGGGCTTACCTTTGCCACCAAAGGCCACTTTGGCAGAGGCAAAAGCGGCCAACCTCTCCTCCACGGGCTGGATGGAAGCCTTCCTCAGGTACAGGTAGAGGAGGAGTACAGCCAAGTAAGGGCAGTAAGAGAGGAGGGTTTTCCACTTCCTCGAACGCGGAAACCCGAGAACCACAAAATCTAAAAAAGGCACCAAAAAGATAAAGGCCAAGCCCACCTCTTTGGAGAAAAGGGAAAGGAGAAAGGAGAGAGCGGACAGGGCCAGAAGCCACCCTCTGTCCCTTTTCCTGTACAGGATATGAATAGCCACGGCCAACGCAAAAAAGGTGAAGGCCAGAATATCCGTCCTCCCCGATATCCAACACACCGACTCGGTGCTCAAAGGGTAAAGGCCAAAAAGGAGGGCAGCAGATAAAGCAACCCAATCCCTTCGCTCATCCTTCTCCAAAAGAATGGAAACCACCCAAAAGACCAAGAGCACGTTAATGCAGTGGAACACCAAATTAGTCAGATGATAACCCCAGGGTTTCCAGGCCCATAGTAAATGATCCACCCCAAGGGTGACGCCCACAAAGGGGCGATAATACACCCCTTGCCCGCCCAAAAGGGAGAAATTTTGGAAGCTCTTGATCCCCTGGATAAGAAAGAAATTGTCATCCCAAATGTAGCCGACGAAGAAAACGTTCATGTAAGCCAAAAAGGTGACAACTACGGTAACTAAAAGAAAGAGCACCTTTTTGACAACCGCCCATCCCCGAGCCCCAGTATCCATGGAGCCAAGTTAGGGAAAATTCCCTCTCCAGGCAACCCCCTTGCCATTTCTGCCAGAGTCCAATAAACAGAGTTTATGAGCAAACCTGGAGCCTTTAAGATCGTGGTCGCCTCAATGTTCCTTGCAGTCTCCATTGCCTTCACTCCCTCCCTTCGAGCTCAGGAAGGGGGCAGATTTACCACCAGAGTGATTGCCATGATCCGCTTTGACAATCTAAACAAGAAGCTCTCCTTCCCCGCTTCCCTCTTTTACGATCCCGGAGAAGATGAACTGTACGTCATAGGTGGCGGAAGGGTGATCGTTTACACTTCAGACTACTTCCCCATATTTTCCCTTGGCAAAGGTAGGGAAATCGAGACCCCTATAGGGGTCTACATTGACAAATTGGGCCGTCTCTACGTCTGCCAGGGAGTGAGTAATAAGCACCCCAAACCCCGAATATCCGTCTACGACGCCGCTTTACTACCCATCAGAGATATTTACTTTGAAGGATTTGAAAAGGCAAATGGATTCACCCCACAAAGGATGGCCATAGGAGAGAACGGCAAAATGTATATCGCCGGCATCGACTTCAGGGGACTGGTAGTACTGGACGAAAAGGGACGATTCCTTCGTCTTTTAGCCCCAAAGGACTATATTGTATCCCCCAAAATGGCAAGGGTGGCCAGTATAAACGATGTAACTATAGACAAAAAAGGTAGAATTTACCTCTTAAGCGAAGAGATGGGCCGGGTGTATGTCTATGACAGAGACGAGAGATTCCTCTTCAAGTTCGGGCAGAAAGGGGGCAGCACGGGAAAACTGAGCCGCCCCAGGGGCATCGCTGTGGATGACGAGAGGGGCAGAATCTACGTGATAGACTATATGCGCCACACAGCCAACGTCTACAGCTTGGATGGTAAATTCCTGGGCGAATTCGGCGGTAGAGGTTGGGGACCCGGCTGGTTTAACTACCCATCAGACATTGCGGTGGATGATCAGGGTAATGTGATCGTAGCCGACACCTTCAACCAAAGGGTCCAGGTGTTGGAAGTGGAGACAAAATCCGAAAAGGAAGCCCCTGGGAAACTCCCCAACTACGCCCCCGATTTCCCAGCCCTCCAAAAGAAGAACGGCAGATAGCTCATGGTTCATAGCTCATGGCTCATGGTCTTTGGACACTAGCTATGAACCACAAGCCAAAGAAGAGGCCCGGGTCTCCCCGGGCCCCCTTTCATCCAAAGCTATGAACTATGAACCATCAGCTACGAGCCATCTACTTCGCCCCCTTCTTAACCGGCAGGTAATGGGGATCTATGTGACACTGGATGCACTTGGGGAACCTTTTGAGCATGGCCACACTGTGAGGCCTACCGTGACACCTGGTGCAGGCCAGAATCTTACCGTGCTGGGGATGGCACCTGGCACAGGTGAGGGCACTGTGTTTGGTGATCCTCCCCTTAAGGTGATTATACTCCGTCTCATGACAGGAGCCACACACGTTGTTGGGCGTGGCGACGGAATAGGATATCCGAGTGGGAGAGTGAACGGGATGACAGCCCAGACAATCGGCCATCTTCTGGCCCTGGACGTGGGGCTCGTGGCAATCGCCACACTTGGGTACATAGCCGTGTCTTCCCTCATGGCAACCAGTACAACCAACTTCCGTGTGCTTGCTGGGGTACATCTTCAACTCTGCCACAGGCCCGGAATGGCACTGGACACACCTGTTTTCTATTGTGGTCAGGGGGATGCTCTTGGGAGCATGGGGATTTACGTGACATCCACCACATTCAGTGATGGCTTTGCCGTGGGGCAACTGGTGACAGGACTGACACCTGGGCATGATCCGGGCCCAGTTCCGCTTTTGGGGGTTGTAAACGTGGTACTCCTTATGACACTGGGTACAAAGTACCCCTCTATGCTTACCTCCTGAATTTCTCAAAGACTGATAAATCTGGTAATGGCACCTACCACACTCTACTGGCGTGAGAGGTTTCACCTCCTTTGTGTAGTAAGAAGGCTCCTTCTTCTCAAGGGAAGGAGAGGCCAGGCTCTGTTGCGCCTGAGGAGCACAAGCCACCAAAGCCAGGAGCAGAAAGGTTAAGGCGCTTCTCCACACCGGCATCTTTACACCCCCCAAAATCCCGCTGGCCCTTTTACTTGACCAGACCATGAGCCCCTATATGACACGTGGTACATTTGGGGAATTTCGCCAATATCTCCTTGGAGTGGGGTGCCCCATGGCATGTCTGACATTGGGGTACTATACCGTGCTGATGCTTGTGGCAATAGACACAGGCCAGCTGATGATGTTTGGTCTTATTGGCCTGCAGTTTCTTGGCCACTTCACCATGGCAGGCACCACAATAGGTGTTGGGGATGTCCTGCCCGTAAGTGATCACCAAGGGACTATGAGCAGGATGGCAGGCCAGACAGTCCTTCATCTTCTGGCCCTGCAGGTGAGCCTCGTGACAGTCGAGACAGTTAGGAATCTGTCTATGAACCGAATGGCACTCGGTACAGGCCAGTTTGGTATGCTCACTTGGATGGGCCTTCAACTCTTTACCCTGGGCAGCATGACAGGTGAGACAGGGCTTGGTTATGTCACCTGCAAAGGTGATGGCCAGAGGAGTATGGGGATCCGTGTGACATCCCAGGCAGTTCTTAAGCTCAAAATGGGGCTTTCCTTTATGGCACTGGGAACATTTGGGAATGATCTTTTCTTTGGGTATCATGGGGGGATGGCCCTTGTGGCAGCCCATACAGGTCTCCTTGGTTTTGTGCTTACCCCCGTTCTGGAGGTACTTCTGGACCACTCCCGGATGGCATTTTACACAGTCGGAATTGCTCAACTTCTCCCCCGCCCAACCCGGGATGCTCAAAAATGAAAAGAAGACAAGAAAGAGGAGAACGGCCCCCATCCCTAGCAAGAACCTTCTCAAACCAACCTCTTTTCCCATGACCTCCTCCCGATCCGGATTTATTGTGGTATCTCTACCTCCTTTAAATCCACTAAGCCCCTTAAAACACAAATCCCAAAACCCAGTTAATGACCTCACCGGGCAAAATCCCAGCAAACTTAAAACCCCTACTAAGTCAAAAAGCCGAAATTGAAAGCACCTTTATATCTATGGAAAACCTTCATCCACAGGATTTGTGAATTTCATAACGCAAAACAAGGGGCAAAGTCAAGGAAACAGGACCAGGACTTCCCCCAGTTTTACCCTTAGGGATAGGGGCGGGGCGTTCCGACCGCAGAGATGATAGCTCATAGTTCATAGCTCGTAGTTCATGGTTCATAGCTCACAGTTGCTATCAGCCATGAGCCATCAGCTATCAGCCA
>JAJSAC010000037.1 GCA_024274915.1 Thermodesulfobacteriota bacterium | reverse complement strand
TGAATAAAGATGTCGGCATCACCCCTTTTGAAGGAGACATAGGCCACCTTCCTGCCATCAGGAGACCAGGTAGGCGAAAGGGCTATGCTTCCATCACGGGTGATTTGCTCCTGCCACAGACCGTTAGGGTCCATGACAGCCACTTCACGGACACCCCTGGCCACCTCCATAGCCAAGACCAGAGGATGAGAGAAAATACCCTTTTCTCCGGTGAAAGCCTGAAAAATGTCGTCTGCCATGGCATGGCCTATCATCCTTTCCCAGCCCACCCTTACAGAATATCTTTTGGCCAGCACCTCTTTGCCCTCAACCACATCGAAGAGCCTTGCCGTAACCTGAACCTCATCCCCTTGAATCTGGCCGTCGGCCACCACCAGAATTTCAGCTCCTATGGTCCTCCAATCAGCAAACTTTCCTTCCTCGAAAACCTCCACCAAAAAAGCCTGGGGGTTGATTAGCCTGAATATCCCATAAAGGGTCAGATCCCTTCTGGCCACCTTCTCCACTTCCATGGGCCCGTGGTAGAGAAGAGCGAGGGGCACCCTGGTCCCTCCAGGAGAGGTTATGTCTATGTACACCCTGGCCAGGGACGTCGTCCCTGAACAGAGTACACCCATCAAACACGCCAAAGCTATCAACTTCCTAACCATGCTTCCTCCCATCCTCTCGCCATTAGCACCAAGGGGCTTTTAGATGGACTTGTAAAAAGGTGAATGTGTGAATGTGCATGCGCGTAGAGGCGTAAAAAACTTATCTATTCTATCCATTCACACACTAATCCCTCTCACCCATCTAGCCCTTCGCCCTTCGCCTTTTACCCGTTGCCTTCAGTCTCCCCCTCACTCCCACGGCCTGAATCTCAATCCCAACTCCATGTACCTCTGGGGATAATCCTTGGGCAAGGGTGGGAATGGCGCCGCCTTCTTCACCGCCCTCAAGCAGGACTGATCGAAAAGTTTGTTGCCCGAAGACTCTTCCATCTTAATATCCAAGAGCCCCCCATCCATACCTATCCTCACCACGACCACTGCCAGAAGATCTTCACCGGAAGCCACCACCTCTTCGGGCAAGATCCAACTGGCCTTCACCCTGCGCCAGATCTCATCATAGTAAGCCTTATACCGCAGCTCTATAGCCTCCCTGCCTATTCCACCCCCCCCCAAGGAGACCTCCTTGCTCACCTGGGCAAGGGCCTTGGCCAAAAGGGCCTTCTCCCGGGCAGCTACCGCCTTCTTAGAGGCCCTCCTCCTTCTGGCTCTAGAGGCCTTGGTCACCCTTTTCTTACCCTTCTTGGCGGTTTTCTTCACCCTCCGGGTGGCCTTGGATTTCTTAGCCTCTTTGACAGCCTTCTTCTCTTTCACCTTCCAAACCCGTTTTTCAACCTTTGGGGGCAGAGGAACAGGCTTGGATTTAGGTAGAAGCTGGGCTTTAGGCTGGGGTTTAGCCACTTCCTTGACCTTCGCCGGTCTAGCCTCCCGGGGAACTTGGGCATAAAGGGCCACAGAGAAGGATGGAGAATAAATGATGGGCCGCCTCAAACCAGGATGCCAAAAGAACAGCCCCGCCACCACCCCTATATGAAAGAGGAAGGCAAGAAAGAAAGAAAGAAACCAACGAGCCCTGCTCACCTCTTCCCCTCTCTATATGGGGCGGTAACCAGGCCTACCTGGACAAATCCCGCCTCCCGAGCAGCCGCCAGCACCTTTAGTACCTTCTCGTACTCCACCCTGCCGTCAGCCCTCACTAGCACTCTCTTTTTGGGCACCTCTTTATGGAGGGCTCGAAGCTTTACCGAAAGCCTCTTCAGGGAGAAGGTATGGGAATTGAGAAACAAGGTGCCGTCCCTTCTCACGGTGATAACCAAAGGCTCTTCCTTCAATTGAATGACAGGGGCCCTCTTCACCCGGGGCAGCCTCACCTCCACCCCTTTCTGGAGCATGGGAGCCGTGATCATGAAGATGATGAGAAGCACCAGCATCACATCCACAAAGGGAGTGACGTTAATCTGAGAGAGGAAATCCGCCTTATTCCTCCTCATGGACCCCCTCCAGAATCCCCACCAGGATATAGGCCGCTCCCTCTGCCCTCTCCTCTATCTGAGAAAGCCTGCCCACAAAATAATTGTACCCCATAACGGCAGGTATGGCCACGAAGAGACCCAAAGCCGTGGTTACCAACGCCTCGGAGATCCCAGGGGCCACCACAGCCAGGCTGGCAGACCTCTGAAGTCCTATCTGCTGGAAGGCGTTTATGATACCCCATACGGTCCCAAAGAGACCAATAAAGGGCGCCGTGTTGCCCACTGTGGCCAGGAACCCCACATAGCTGTTGAGCCTCTGGCGTTCCAAAAGAATTCTCTGCTGGGCCACCTGGGTCCACTGGCTTTCCAGATCCCTCCTGCCCCCTTGGAAAAGGAGAAACCACCTGTTCAACTCTGCAAAAACCAAGGGAACCACCCCTTGGCGATACTTCTTGGCCAGGGCCAGTATTTCTTTAACTCCCAAGCCCTCCTGGCAATCCGCCAGGAAATCCCTGTCATCCTTATCCACAGCCCTTATTTGGAGGTACTTAAAGAAAATGATAGTCCATGAAGCAAAGGAAAGAACGAGCAACACCACGATCACCGCCTTCACCACAGGACCTGATTTGAGAACCATCCCCCATACGGGGGAAGTAGGTACCAAAGAAAGGGCCTTCATTTTCTCTCCTCCTTAACCTCATCTGTGAACTGCTAAATACTAGGGATAAAGCTTTCGAGACCAGAGTGCAACGCTCCTCCCAACCAACAAAACAACCGAACGAAACCCCGAGTTCCCAAAAAGGAATGAAAAATTCGGAAAACCCCAACACCTCTGAGGTTACCTTCACCGTCACCCCCAAGAGACTCGGCCCAGAAGCACTTATTTCAGATAATGAAAAAATTCTGGGAATGAAATTATTTCTGGAAATAGTCTTTACTTGCCCCTGGACTTAAGGTATTTTTCACCCATTACAGGAGAATCAAAATCCACGCCAGGAGGTGCTTCATGGCATTAAAGACCCCCGAAGAGTTCATCGAAAGTATCCAGAGGCGTAAGCTTCGAGTATTCATGAATGGCCAAAAGATAGAAGACATCCTGGACCACCCTGTAACCCGAACCATCATCGAATCCAACATGGCCAGCTATGCCTGGGCTCTTGACCCCGAATCTAAAGATATCATGTCCACCTTCTCTCCCCTCATCGACGAGCCCGTCAACCGCTACACCTATGTGTGCCAGAACAACGAAGACCTGCTGGCCAAAGCCAACGCCGGATGCTTCACCGCCGAGAAGCTGGGGACCTGCATCTACCGCTGTGTAGGCCTGGACTGCTTCCACGCCGCCTGGGCCACCACCTGGGAGATGGATCAGAGGCTCGGCACCGAGTATCACAAGCGGTTCACCGAGTACCTTAAGTACGTCCAAAAGAACGACCTCTCCGTGGCTGGGGCCTTAACGGAACCCCGAGGCCCCAGAGACAAGAAGCTCCTGGACTGGCCCAATCCCTACCTGGCCCTCAAGGTGGTGGAGAAAAAGTCCGATGGCATTGTGGTCAAGGGCTACAAAATCAACATCTCTGGCGCCTATGCCAGCCACGAGTTCATGGTCTTACCCCAAGGCACCCGCCGCCCCGGGGAAGAAGACTACGCCGTGGCCTTCGCCATCCCCTCCGACACCGAGGGCATCACCTACATCTGTCAGTACAACGCCTTCTCTGCTGAAAGACTCCTCACTGACGACATCTTCGAGCTAGGCAACCCCCTCTTCGGCCAGAGGGAAACCAGCGTCATCGCCTTCGACAACGTCTTCGTGCCCTGGGAAAGGGTCTTCCACTGCGGCGAGGTGGATTACTCGGGCAAGTTCGTGGCCCGCTTCGCCAGGACCCACAGGATGACTTGCGGCGGAACCTGCAAGGTGGGCTTTATGTCCAACATCATCGGGGCCTGCCGCCTCCTCCAGGAGTACAAGGGCATGACCAAGGTACCCCACATCAACGACCAGATGGTCCAGCTAATGATCCTCCGGGAAACGGCCCGGGCCTGCGGTTTGGCCGCCGCCAATCTGGGCTCCGAGGAGCCCCCGGGCTCCGGGGTCTACATGCCCGACGAGATGATGGGCAATGTGAGCAAGCTCAACGTGTGCGAGGCCTTTTGGAAGGCTATGGAACTGGCGGGAGACATCGGGGGTGGTCTCATAGTAACCATGCCATCCCTCAGGGAGCTAAAAAACCCTGAGACCAAGGACTACATCGAAGAATGCTTCAGCTTTGGCTCCCCCGCCGGGGCCGAACGTATCATGAAGGTTACCAAGCTTCTCCAAAACTGGACGGCGGGCCTCCACGGCGTGGGCACCTGGCACGGCGCCGGACCTCCCCAGGCCCAGAAGATCATGATCAGCCGCATCACCAACTACGACAGGGAAAAAGCCCTAGTCAAGGAAAAGATGAACATCAAAGATTGACGGCACCATCCGGGTACCCAAGGGGGTCCGGCCTTCCGGACCTCCTTTCTTTGCCCATGGGTCTTCCTGGACCCCACTCCCCTTTAAGGGTGCCCAGGAAGGGCATGGTGAAGAGGGACAACAAGCCCGTTGTCACCTATTCGGTGAAAGAGGAAAAGCTCATTAAAACCACCATTCCCCAGAAGGCCCTCTTTCTCCTCAACCCGGCCCCCCCCCGGGTCCCTGGACCTGGGAAACCACCCCGTAGCCCAGTCCATCAAGGAGCTGGAAATAAATTCCAGGCCCCTTCTCACTCGGGCCTACCTCTATCGCTACGCCATCCTCCCCACCGGTAAGGTGGTGGAGGAGGGGGTGAATCCCCTGGAAGGCTACAGGGGTTCCGAGAGGAAAGGGCATCTCACCATCAAGTACCTGGAAGAGTAAAAACCACCAAGGACCGGAAGACCCTGGAAGCCTTTGCCCACCTGGCCAGAACCTTTGCCCAGAGAGAAGTGAAGGCCATAGTGGGCCACGAAACCCGGGACGCCCGTCTCACCCAGATCTATGAGGGCACCAACCAAATCAACCGACTGGCCATCATCGAGGGGCAACTGGAGGCCGAATTCAAGGTAGAGGATTTTTATTCTCCCTGATCACACAACGTTGCACATCCTCCTCCCATGGGCTAATCCTGTAACGGTCGAAAAACTCCAAGGTGGAGAAGATGAAGGACCGTTTCACATGGGCGAGGGCCCTTTTGACGGTTACACTGGTGTTATTCCCGGCCTTACCCATAAAGGCCCAGGCCCAAAAGGAAGACCTGCCCAGGGTGACAGCCCTGGCTAAGTTCGACCTGAAAACCCACAGGGTAACCGGAAAAGTCACCATTCTAATCCCCGCCGGCAAGAAGATCCGAATAGTGGCAGACTCCCCGGTGAAAATGAAAGGCCCCGAGGGAAAAACGGGGGATTTTGGCCCTTACGGCAAAACCAAAAGGCTAATTTTCAAATTTTCCGCCACCTTTCAAGACCCCACAACGGGTAACTACATAGGGCTAGAGGGCATAGTCTTACCCAGTAGCTGGTTTCCCCAGCCGGAGGGATTGGCCCACTACAAGCTCTCTGTCACCATGCCCAAGGGGTTAACACCCGTCACATCCATGGACAGGATGGAGTTCCAAAAATCAGGGACCGATGCCACTTATACCATCCGCTTCTCCTACCCCAGCAAGGGCATGCCCCTGGTGGCTGCCCCTTACAGGGTCTTCAGGGCTAAAACCCTGGGGATCACCCTGGCCGTTTATCTGCTGGAAAAGGACGAAGATCTGGCCCAGCGGTATCTCCTGGCCATGGCCGAATACTTGAAAGACTACAGCGGGCTCATAGGGCCCTACCCCTACAAGAGGTTGGCCGTGGTGGCCAATCCCATCATGGAAACGGGATACGCCTTTCCCACCTTCACCCTCCTGGGCCGCCACGTCATCCGGCTCCCCTTCATCCTAAAGACCTCCCTGCCCCACGAGATCCTCCACAACTGGTTCGGCAATGGGGTCTACGTGAAGGGGGGGAACTGGTGTGAAGGACTGGTGAGTTATCTGGCCGACCAGCGCATGGCGGAGAAAAGGGGGAAAGGCTGGAGATACCGCCACCGTATCCTGGTCAACTACCAGGCATACGTCACCCCCGACAGGGACTTCCCCCTCAACCAGTTCCAGGGCAGATACGACGCCGCCTCCCAGGCCATCGGCTATGGGAAAGGGGCCATGGTCTTCCACATGCTCCGGAAGAGACTGGGAGAGGAGGCCTTCTTCCAAGCCATCGGGGAGTTCTACAAAGAGTATCTCTTCCATGAGACAGGGTGGGGCGAAATAGAGACCCTCATGGAAAAAGCCTCGGGACAGGATCTCCATGCCTTCTTCTCGGCCTGGCTCCACAAAGAGGGGGTGCCCAGATTGAAGGCCGTGGTCCGCACAGCCAGGGGAAAGGAGAAGGAAGAATACCTGGTCCACGTCACCCTCACCCAGGAAGGCCCCACTTTCCCCCTGGAGATGCCCCTGATGGTGAAAACGGACCAAGGGGAAAAGAAGGTCACCCTCACCATGAAAGAGAGAGAAACCCAGGTGGAGATCAAGGTGAAGGGCAAACCCCGGGCACTCCTGGTGGATCCTGGCTACAACATCATGCGCCACCTCTCCCCACCCGAGTATCCTCCTGTGGTGGCCCGGCTCCTGGGACAGGGAGGATACATGGTGGAGGGCAACTCTCCCACCTACGCCCCCTTGAAAGCCTTCCTGGGCCCCAAAGGGTACAGGGAAGTGGACCCCGCCCTGGTCCCTCCCCGGGACACCAGGGGAAACATTGTCTATCTGGGCGCCCTCCCCGGGGACCTGAAACACCTCTTCCACCCTCCACCCAAAGGGGCAGGACTCTACCTGGAGGTTCAGGAGAACCCCTTCCACCAGGGGACCACCATCACCTGGATCACCAGTTCATCCCTCCAGGAGAGCCAGAGGCTCGTCTCCAAACTATCCCACCTCGGAGCCTACCAGATCCTGGCCTCCTCCCAAGGAAGGCTCTTCAAGATGGAAAGGCCCACCTTCCAACGGGGCATGAGGGTGGCCCTGGAAAGGGAGGCCCTGGGCGTAAATCTGAGAGGCCTCCTCTCATTGGACCAGGTGGCAAGGGGGGTCTCCTATGCCCGGGTCATCTTTTTGGGGGAAGAGCACCCCCAATACGGACAGCACCTGGCCCAGCTGGATCTCATCCGCTGGCTGGTGGAGCACGGCCACAGGGTGGCCATTGGCATGGAGATGTTCCAGAGACCCTCCCAGGAGGCCATAGACCGGTACCTGAAAGGGAAAATAGACATGGCCCAATTTTTGAAAGAGACAGAGTACTTCTCCCGCTGGGGTTACGACTACAAGCTCTACAAACCCATAGTAGACTATGCCAAGGAACACCACCTCCCCATAGTGGCCCTCAACATCCCCAAGGAGATCACCCGGAAAGTGGCCCGGAAAGGGATGAAGGCCCTCTCCGCCCAGGAGAAGGAAGAGATACCCCAGAGCCTGGATCTCTCCAATGAGAGCTACCGGCAGTACCTCAAGAAGGTGTATCGGGCCCACGGAAAAAGCCTCAAGGACGTGAAGGACTTCGAGACCTTCTATCAGTCCCAGATCATCTGGGACGAGGGCATGGCCCAGTCCATAGCCCGCTACCTGAAACAGCACCCCTCCATCCAGATGGTGGTCATAGTAGGCAAAGGCCACGTGGCCTACGGCTACGGCATCCCCTCCAGGGTGAAGAAAAGGGGCATAGACCCTGTGGCCATAGTCATCCTGGGCGACGACCAGGAGATGGACCCCGACATGGGAGACTACTTGGTGGTGCCCCCCTATATTGAGCTCCCCTTCTCGGCCAAGCTGGGAATCATCATCAAGGAAGAGAAAAGCGGCCTCCTCATTAAAATGGTCCTTCCCCGTACTCCAGCCCAGAGGGGAGGCCTGAAAAAGGGAGACGTCATCATTGAGGCCGACGGCCACCCCATAAAGAAATTAGAAGACCTGAAAGCCATCCTCTTTGAAAAGAAGCCCAGAGACACTGTCAGGATCACCGTCCTGAGGGGCAAGAAAAACCTCACCCTCACCATTGGACCCTTCAAAGT
The DNA here is from genome assembly GCA_024274915.1 of Thermodesulfobacteriota bacterium. GTDB lineage: Bacteria > Thermosulfidibacterota > Thermosulfidibacteria > Thermosulfidibacterales > B14-G1 > B14-G1. The sequence continues at coordinate 16,678 of JAJSAC010000037.1, read as the reverse complement.
GAAGAAGCTCTCCTCTTCTAAAGGATCAAAAGACAACTCCCACAAAAAGACAAAAACTGGACATCCAAGGTAGCCATCGATATCTACTAAACCAGTGGTCAAAGGAGGTCCAAAAATAGTGTTTTTAAGATTCCGCGATGAGCCTCTTGGGACACATCTAACCGTCAATCACAAGGCCATGAACCCCTACTACATCCATGCCATTGATCGGGCCATAGCCATAACCCTCCATCTGGAGGCCACAGGGGACCTCCATCAGTCCCTGGATGTAGCTTTCAGGGAAAACATTCCCACCCAGGTCCGGGCCATAGCCACAGGTTTATCCTACACCTTGGCCTCCCGCTGGGGGGTGGTGAACAAGGTCCTGGAAGAGGTCCAGGGGGAGAACCTCACCCGGTCCTCTTCCCTTCTCAGGGCGGCCCTGCGGGTGGGGGCCACAGAGGTTCTGTGGCAGTCCAAGCACCCCATAGAGGTGAGCCAGGCCCTGGGCCGGGTGCTGCGGGACAAGACCTGCCGGAAAATCCTGCCCCGGATCCGCTGGGTACTGAAAAGGGTAGCAACATTTTCTTGGCCCAGGCCCAGAAACTTCCAGGAACACGCCTTTTGGACCTACTTCTTCCCTCCCCAAATGGCAGAAAAGCTGAAGTACCTCTACGGCGAGCCGGGGGCCCTCCACTTCATGGCCTTCGTGAACCAGGAGAAGCCCACCACCACCATCAGGGCCAACAGGACCAGGATCTCCCCCGAAGAGCTGGCCCAAAGACTGGCACAAAAAGGGACCCCCACCAAGCCCTCCCCCCTGGTGGAAGACTTCCTCCTCCTTGAAACCACCCACCCCGTCATGAGGCTGGAGGAGTTCCAGGAGGGCCTCTTCACCATCCAGGATCCCGCCTCGGGCCTGGCGGTGGTCCGGTTGCTGGAGGGGAAACCCGCCTCCTCCATTCTCGACGCCTGCGCCGCTCCGGGGAGGAAGACAGGATACCTGAGGGGGCTGGCTCCTGAAGCCCTCCTGGTGGCAGGGGATCTGAGCTTCTCCCGGTTGTTGAAGACCCGGGAGGAACTTCGACGCCTGGGCCACCGGGCCCATCTGGTGGCCGCCGACGGTTCCTGTCCCCCTTTCAAAAATGGAACCTTCACCCACATTCTCCTGGACGCCCCCTGCTCTGGTTCAGGAACCCTATGGAGCCATCCCGAGCGCCGATGGTTTAGAAAAGACCAGGACCTGGAAAACCTGGTCCAGACCCAGAAGGCCATCCTGGAAGCCCTTTTCCCCCTCCTCATCCCCGGAGGCCGTATCCTCTACGCCACCTGCTCCCTATGGAGGGAGGAGAACGAAGATGTGATCCAGGACTTCCTGGAATCCCATCCCCGGGCCAGGCTCATCTCCCAGGAACGCCTGGCCCCCCACACCCACGGCACCACGGGGTTTTTCATGGCCCTGCTGGAGAAAAACCTCCCTTAACAAAAAACGGGAACCTGGGATATAAAACCCAAAACCCCACGAAGGAGGCTCCGATATGGAGGAATGGCTGGAACACCTGCTGGAGAACATCAAACCCATTGATCAGGGAGTGCTGAAAGCGGCCCAGGATAGACTGGATAGTCTCACCAAGCCCAAAGGCAGCCTGGGCAGACTGGAAGAGCTGGGGAGACAGTTTGTGGCCATCAGGGGAGACCTGTGGGCCCGGGTGGAGAAAAAGGTGGTCTTCGTCTTTGCCGGGGACCATGGTGTGGTGGAAGAGGGGGTGAGCGCCTTCCCCAAAGAGGTGACGGCCCAGATGGTCTACAACTTCCTCCGGGGAGGAGCCGGGATCAACGTGGTGGCCCGCCAGGTGGGAGCCGACGTGGTGGTGGTGGACATGGGAGTGGATCATTTCTTCATGCCTGCCGACGGCCTGGTCCACGCCAAGGTGAAAAAGGGCACCCAAAACATGGCCAGGGGCCCTGCCATGTCCAGGGAAGAGGCCTTGGAATCCATCAAGATGGGGGTGGAGGTGGCCTTTCAGTATGCCCAGAAGGGTTACAACCTCTTCGCCGCCGGAGACATGGGCATAGGCAACACCACTCCCAGCAGCGCCATCTTTGCCGTCTTCACAGGCAGGTCCCCCGAAGAGGTGACGGGCAGGGGCACGGGTATAGACGACGAGAGCCTCACCAGAAAGATCCAGGTGGTGAAGAGGGCCCTGGAGGTGAACCAACCCCATCCATCGGACCCCATAGACGTCCTGGCCAAGGTGGGAGGCCTGGAAATCGGTGGCATTGCCGGCCTCATCCTGGGGGGAGCGGCCCTAAACATCCCCACGGTGGTGGACGGGTTCATCTCCACAGCAGGAGCCATGATAGCAGTAGCCTTGTGTCCCGGGGTCCGGGACTACGTGGTCTGTGCCCACAAGTCGGCGGCCTTCGGCCATCAGGCAGCCCTGGAATGGCTGGGATGCCGTCCTCTTCTGGACCTGGACATGCGCCTGGGTGAGGGCACGGGGGCAGCCATAGGCATGTGGCTCATGGAACTGGGAGGGAAGATCCTCCACGACATGGCCACCTTCCAGGATGCCCAGGTGGCCCAGGGAGACGAGGTGGTATAGTATTACCCCTTCACCACCACAGGGATGCCGCAGACGGTTAGGATCACCCTCTGGGCCCGGCGGGCCATCTCCTGATTGAGGAGACCTGCCAGGTCCCGGAACCGTCGGGAGAGAGGATCGGGGGGCACCAGACCCATGCCCACCTCGTTGGTGACCAGAACGAGATTGCAGGGGGGAGACTCCAGAACTTTCAAAAAGGCCCTGATGGGAGGGGAGTCCAGGACCACCTCCCCCAGGTGATAGAAGAGATTCCCCAACCACACGGTGACACAGTCCACCAGAGCCACCTGGGTACCCTCCGGCAGGGAGACCAGGGCTCCTGCCAGGTCCAGAGGCTCCTCCACGGTGTGGAAGAGATCCCCCCTCTCCCGGCGGTGCCTGGCGATGCGCTCTTCCATCTCCCCATCGGCCACCTGAGCCGTGGCCACTAAGACCCGATTCTGGAAGGCCAGGGCCAGTTCCATGGCGTACCGGCTCTTGCCACTCCTGGACCCCCCCGTCACCAGGGTCACTTCCGCCACGACCCCACCTCCGTTCTGCCCGAAATCACCATGACGTGAGGACGCCGGGACACCGGGTGCTCCTGAACCACCACCTCCACTCCATAGACTTCCCCCAGGAGATCCTCCCGGATGACCTCATGGGGAGCTCCCATTTTCTTTACCCTCCCCCCCTTCATGAGGAGGAGCCCATCGCTGTACTCGCTGGCCAGGTTCAGATCATGGAGGACCACCACCAGGGCGATGCCCAGCTCCTCCTTAAGACGGCGCACCAGATCCAGGACGGCCACCTGATGAGCCATGTCCAGGTGGGCCGTGGGCTCGTCCAGGATGAGGAGCCGGGGCTCCTGGGCCAGGGCCCGGGCCAGCATGACCAGCTGACGCTCCCCCCCGCTCATCTCCCCCAGAAGTCGGCCCTTCAAATAGTTTATCCCGGTGAGTTCCATGGCCGTATCAGCCACTTCCAGGTCCCGGGAGGTCTCCAGAAACTGAAAGGGTCTGTAGTGGGGAATACGCCCCAGAAGAACATACTCTTCCACCCTCATGTAGCCCACCTGGGCATCCTGGGAAACCACGGCCACCCTCCTGGCAAACTCCCTGGGGGGAATAGACCAGACGTCCCTGCCCTCCAGGAGCACCTCCCCGGCCAGGGGCTTCAAACTCCGGGCCAGGGCCCTTACCAGGGTAGTCTTTCCCGAGCCGTTGGGTCCAATGATCCCCAGGCACTCCCCGGGGGCCACGGCCAGGTCCACATCTTGTAGGAAGAACCCGTCCTCGTAGCCACAGGTGAGTCGTCTAGCTTCCAGCATCATCCCAAAACCCCGACAGAAAACAGGCAGAGGTAAAGGTAAAGAAAAGCCATGAAAGAAAAGGAGACTGCTCTCATTTCCATACCCCCTCCGTATCTCTACCTTCACCTATACCTTTGCCTGTCTTTTCGTGAGGGCGTAGATGAAGAGAACGCCCCCCACTATCCCCGTGATCACCCCCACAGGCAACTCCACGGGAGCCACCACCACTCTGGCCACGGTATCACAGAGGACCAGGAAAGCCGCCCCGCACAGAAAGGAAGAGGCCAAAAGAATCCTGTGATCCTGCCCCACCATCATTCGCACGAAGTGGGGCACCACCAGCCCCACAAAGCCTATGATCCCTGCACTGGCCACGCACAGCCCCGTGACTACCGAGGCCAGGAGAAAGAGGATCTTCTTGCTCCTCTCCACCCCCACCCCCAGGTGTCGGGCTTCTTCCTCTCCCAGGGCTAGGGCATTGAGATCCAGGGCAAAGAAGTAGGAAAGCACCAGTCCCCCTAGGGCCGTGGCCCCCATGAGGGCCACCATCCACCAGTCCGTCTCCCCCAGGAAGCCCATGATCCAGAAAACGATGCTGTGAAGGTCCTCCAGCCGGGAGACGGCCATGATGAGCATGATGAGGGAAGAAGAGATGAAACTCACCATAACCCCAGTGAGGAGGAGCCCCTGAATCCTCATTACCCCCTTGCGGGTGCTCAGGACATAGACCAGAACAATCACCAGCACGGCTCCCAGAAAGCCCATGAGGGGCAAAGCCACCAGCCCCAGGGTCCTGGGCAGACCCAGGAGCATCCCCAGGGAGACTCCCAGGGCAGCCCCCCCGGAGATCCCCAGGGTATAGGGCTCCACCAGGGGGTTGCGAAAGAGCCCCTGGAGGATGACCCCTGCCAGGCTCAGTCCTCCCCCCACGGCAAAGCCCAGGAGGATCCTGGGCAGGCGAAGCTGAAAGACAATGGAATGAGCCACGCTCCCCTTACGGGAGAAGGAGAGAAAGACCTCCTTGACCGAGGACCCCGTGGAACCCAGGGAAAGGGAGAAAAGGCCCACGGCCAGGAGAAAAACCGTGAAGAACAGGGTCCAGAGTCCCCACCTCAAAAGCCTACCCTCCAAAGGCCTCCTCCTTGGGCTTTAGACCCTTAAAAGCACCCTACACTCTGCCCTTGAGCTCTGGATGAAAAAGAACCACCAGATTCCTGAGAGACTCCACAAAACTCACCGGAGTGGGACTACACAACTGATAGGAGTCCATCACGTATATGCGTCCCTCCTTCACGGCCTTGAGAGTTCTGAACCTCCTCCAGGTCTCCTCCTCCTTCTGCCCCACAATTCCCATGGTGACGATAAGGATGACGTCAGGATTCTCCTCCAGGACCTTTTCACGGCTGTAGAGGCCGCTCTTGGCGTGGGCCGCTATGTTGATACCCCCCGCCATCTCTATGAAATCGTTTATGAAAGAGTCCCCGGTGGCCGTAAAGAGGGGGCGAGCCCCAATCTCCACGAAGACCCTGGGCTTTTTCAAGCCAGCCACCAAGGCCTGGATCCTTGCCACCTGGGCTTCCACCCTGGCCACAATTCTTTTGGCCTTCCTCTCCTTCCCCAGGAGACAACCCAGAAGGATGAACTGACGACACAGATCCTTAAAACTCCTGGGCTGAGGAAAGACCACCACCCTCACCCCCAGATCTCTCAACTTTTTCACGCCCCGGGGATCAGTAAGGGAAGTGGCCAGGACCAGATCGGGTTCCAGAGCCAGGATACGCTCCACATCCACCTCCACCACGGTGCCCACCTTCTCCTTCTTGGTGGCATCAGGGGGCCATCGGCAGTAGGTGGTGCACCCCACCAGCCTGTCCCCCACCTCCAGGAGATAGACCTCCTCGGTGAGGGAAGGCCCCAGGGAGACAATACGCTGGGGAGAGGGAACCTGAACGGCAAAAGCCCCCAGCTGCCCCATAAAAAGAAGGAGAAGAAAACAAAACGGGCCTACTCCACTGCCAAAGATCACACTCCTCAAAACGCCCTCCACTGACACTATCCAACAAAAATCCCCGGCCCTCTCCAAAAGAGCCGGGGATGGAAAATCTCTCTCCAACCCCCACGGCCCCAGACCCACGAGGGCACCAAGTGAGGGACACCCCAGGCCGGTCTCCTGGCTCCCGGATCGTCCTACTCACCGCCCCTTCCCACCAAGTTAGCTCATGGTTCGTAGCTCATAGTTCATGGCCCGCGGTTTACTGTCCGTGGCCATGAGCCATGAGCTATCAGCTATGAGCCGCTAGCCAACCCGGCAGTGGGTCCTTGCGGCTTTCGTCCCCGGTCACAGTGGCGGGTCCGCGCCGGACTCTCACCGGACTTCCCGAACGCCCGGGAATAAAACACACAACCTCAAAGAACCTTAATAAAGGTACACGAAAGGAGTAACCACCACAACACCACCTTCAGAAGGTATTAAACAGGACTTCCCCCAAAATTCCCTTCCTGGTAAAGGCATCATGTTCAGAATCCTGGATTTTTTCTTTCCAACAAGTGAAAGGGCGGGGCATTCCTCCCTTGCCCATGGCTGATGGCTGATTGCTCATGGCTCATGGCTGATAGCAACTATAGCATTGAACCATGAACTATGAGCTATCATCTCTGCGGTCGGAATACCCCGCCCTGACCCATAAGAGTAAAACTGAGGGAAGTCCTGGTATTAAACACTTCCCATCGCGCCCCAGTTAGTGTAGCTTGAAAAAGGTAGCAGAGGGAAAGATGAAAAGGGTTAAGACATTCACAATCCCCCTCCTGGTATACCTCTTCCTGGCAGGCTGCAGCTCCAGGCCCCAGACCACCATCACGGATCTGCTCATCCACTTTGAAAAATCGGACATCGATGTGGAAACCAACCCCGTTACCCCCCAGGAGAAGGAGGCCTTCCAGAAGACCTTGAAAAAACTGCTCGCCCTGGAAAAGAAGTATCCCTTCTTGGCCAAGAAGGCCAAGAAGAGGAAAAGACCTTACGAAGAGATGAAAGTGGTGGCCCTGGATGGGCTCAGGGTCATAATTTACCGCTACAAGAACGAAGATAAGGCCCGGCAGGCCTATGAAAGGTTCCTGGCCAGGGAAGAGCCCCAGAAGAAAAGGAATGAAGAAGGGAGACACCCACTATTTCCCCGTTTAAAATACACATACCTCCAGCACGGGCCCTTTCTAATCAAAATCCCCCACTGGAAACCAAAAGTCACAAAGGGCCGCCTTTCCCTCCTTCCCCCCTCAGTCACAGAGATCAATCCAGATCCAGCCACGGTAGAAAAGATCAAAGAAGCTCTGGAAAGCTTCAACCCCAGATAATCCAGAACCAAAACTCTTCCACCTACGAAGTGGAAGAGAAGTAGGTTCCAACAGATAACCTCCAGTGGGGCGGTTCACGGTGTCTCAGAATCACGTGGCTTCCCGTCTGATGATCATCCTCATAACCTACCTTGCAGAATGCCCTCACTGCTTCCCTTCCCGAGATCATGGGAAGCTTCTTCAACAGGCCACCTCGACAATCTCCTCTTCGATTGGAGGAGGTATAGGCTCATTATGCTTTTTCAAGCCCTCCAGATAGCCTCTGATGGCATCCTTGATATTCTCTATGGCCTCCTCTCTCGGGTCTCTCCCTGAGAGACGCAGCCCGGCAAAGCAGGACACTCGGCAACAAACATCCCGTCTTCATCTTGTTCAATGACAATCCGATATTTCATCCTTCCCACCTCCGATACCTTCGATCCACCCTACAGCCTTAGATTCCAAGCTTTTGGGAGACAAGTCAAGGTCGAAGCGGGAAAACTGGCTGAAAAAGCCGGAGTTATACCACAGAACGTAATTCCCCCAAAACGAAATGCCAATCAACCCAACAAATCCTTGAAAGACTTAAACGTCATTCTGAACCGACAACCTTCCAAAATGGCCTTAGCCCTATCCGCCTCCTCTACCGAAAGAATTCCCGCCTTGATGGCCATGAGCAGGATCCCGGGAGTTGTCAGAATCTTACCTTCACCAAGCCTTTTCACCGCCTCTTTTCTGAATCTCCTCTTTTCATCGGATGCGATAAACCACTTCCGCTTTTGGGCTATAGCGAGACAAGCCGATTCCCCTTTGCCCATGATCCTGGTGTTTCCGCCATATAAGCCTATCTCCTCAGGATCTGTTATGGAAACTAAAGAGATGTACCCTGCACTCAACGCATCTCTCAAAGCCTCCTTCTGACGCTCCCGCTCTATCTCTTCCATCACGTGGTCGGGAATGACAAACCTATAACCCGGCAGATCTCCCAGGAGATCGAGTCGCTCGATGTGTGCAAAGTTGATTATGACGCTAGTGTCAACCACCACTACCTTGTTCCAAGAATCCAAACCCAACCCTCACTCCCCAGGCAGCAAGACATCCAACTCGCCATCATCTCCAACCCCCAACTCTTCTGCAATCCTGGAAACCGCCTCCGGGGACACTTCCACCATCTCGGCAAGTTCCAGTAACTTGGAGTAGGTAATTAGGCCTCCACAGTAGGCCTCAAAAGCGAGGGACAAAAAGTAGCGGCGGAACCGAAGTCTCAACTCTCTATGGTCTGGCTCCTCTAGTCCCAGAAGGTCCGCCAAGTCCTTTCCCCTGCCCCGCTCTTCCAATTCTCTGAGATAGTTGAGTCTCTCATCCGTGATAAGCGGAGGACGCATATTCCTTATCCTATAAAGAGCAGCTATACGACTCACTTTGAAATGATGCGCTAGCTCAACAATGTCGTAAAAGTGAATCTCTCGGGGAGGCCTACGTTTCTGGACTTTGGTAACACCCTCCTCATCAAAGATCTCCCTTGAGGCTCGGCTAGGGGCCCCCTTCCCCCTGTACCCCAAGAACTCTTTCACCCCTTCCTCGGCATAAGAAAAGCGGCAGCGAAGGCGTTGGCCCTCACTTCCAAAAGCTCCTCTCTACGGCTACTTCTACTCACGATCTTCACTAACTCCCTATCTAACAAGACATGGGCGTACTCATGGGCAAAGGAAAATCTGCGTCTGTAATAGTGATGGGCAGAGTTCACCACCACCATTATACCTATATCTGGAGAGCGGAGGGTTAACCCTGACACGTCTTCGGGAAGATCCAGTTGTACAGTGGCAACGCCCTGAGATTCCAATACCTCTGCAACGTCTGGAATAGGTGCATCCCCAAGACCTAGCCTTCTGCGCTCTTCCAAAGCCACCTTTTCCCCCTGACTGATGGCTTCCCACTTATTTTTCGGAGGGGCCAGAGGATACACAGGGACTCTGGGCTCCTTACTAAGCTCAAGCAGCGACTCCAGGTTCCTTAACTCTCTGCCGACAGCTAAAGACTTCCGCAATGCGTCGGCAGTCTCTTCCATCTCCGCTATGTCAAGCTCAGCCCTGAACAACACCGAAAGCACATCTTCTTCTTCGAAACCCTCGCGCAAAAAAGACCCAATGTCCCTGCCGTACAAATAAGCCAGTTTAGAGAGCTCCAGGCTGGTGACTGCTCTATTGCCCAATTCCATCTGGGCAAGGGTAGATCGGGATATCCCCAGCTTATTGGCCACCATCTCCTGGGTCATGCCACAGGCCTCCCTGGCCTGCTTCAGTCTTTTACCCAATTCTCTGGCCGTTATAGCCACAACTCACCTCCCTCACAAATTCAAAACAAAGCAAGTGATTGGCAAATTTATTCTACTTACCTCTTCTTTGGCAGACTCAGTTTACGCCCACTTCCGGCCGAGCGGTACTCGGTTTTCCCTCTGGACACCAAAGCTACAACGGGCGTAGCTCTGTCCCTTGCCGCGCTCTTCTTCAACCTGGCCACTCCTTGGCCCCTCTTGAGCAAAGGGCCCTAGCAACCTTCTCTTCTGCCTTTCTCCCGTACCTTGACTGGTTCATATAAAACCTCCATCCAAGGCTTATAATAAAGTTATGATATCTAACTGGATGTGTCAATATCCATGCTATACGTTATGATTCAGAACATAAAATCTGCTCCAAGGGGTAACCGAGACAACAATAAAAGCTAGTATCTTGCCCCTCAGGATCGGGGCGAACAAATCGGTGGGAAAGGCAGAGGGCTTTCCTGGATGCTAAAAAGGCAGGGGCGGCATTTCAAGTCGAGCAGCCAAAGCCGCTAACCCCACCAGCCACACCCCCACCAGATTCATACCTTACCCCCTGGATTCACGAATGCCACTCCCATAAATTCAATGGTAGACCCCCTGGGTGACCCCCATAGGACGCTACTTCCATCTCGAAAGCAATGTTTCCAGATAGTGCATCACCGGTCCCCGCCGGAGATGTTGATGGGCGAATTGATTTCTGTAGCTCCTCAAGCATCCATAACAGCTTGTGCTTTCGTCGCACCCACACTTGCCGCTGACCCTTTTCTGGGCAGCCTTCAGGCAAGCCTTCAGTACCTCACCCTCTTCAAGCCGAGCAACAAGGCCCGCACCTCCTGGCACATTGTCATATAGAATGATGGGGAACACGGGATGCTGTTCGCTATAAGCTACCGTTGCACTAAGATCGGTGGACGGGACTTCCAAGATCTCCGCCGCGCCCTCGACCAGAGCGTAGGCAAGTGAGTATGCGAACCACACGGGATCAATGCTATCCTCGGGTTCGGGATGAAAATGCATATGTAAAACATCGGTCACAAATTCATGACCAAGAGAGACCTCTTCAAGCGTCCCATGGCAATTGTGACCGTAAGGGGTCTTATGCCTCCTTTCACGCCTTCTGAACCCCGCACCGCATTCTCTGCAGATGTAAAACCCCTCTCCACGGCGCCCTTCACATAACACCACCATCAAACCCGGGGAGGCCTTCCTAACGGTGATCAACGGAGTCTTGTGCTCAGGGAAACCAATGGTACCTGGTTCAGGACCAAGCGGACCGGCAAAATATGGACGCGTTGAGAATACCCTTGGGGTCCGAGATTTTGGCTCCTTGGGTTTCTCGCGATTGGTCATGAATCCGAAGAGGGGAACAACATATTCGGACACCACTAGCCGATCGCCACAGGGTGTTGGAGGTTCGTTCTGTCCATGTTCCCATGAAAAGAATACATTGTGCTTCGGACACCGTTTGTACAATTTCCGTGGCCACTCCCTTTCGGCCACCCTCTTAAGCCCGTAAGAAGTCCACACTTTCTTGTTCGCAACCAGCTTGCTGGTGGGAGCGAACTCGGAAACGGCGATACTCAGGTCTCTTTGAAGCAGGACCTCAAATGCTTCTTGGTTTTGCTGTGTTCTTTGGGCGTCTAATTCAACGACATCCACCGGGAACCCGTACTTGGGTATTACGGCCTTTCGGGAGAGGAATGAGAGGACATCCTCGTCCGAAATAGTTGTTGCTCGTGCCCTGGCCCATTTGGCAGTATCGTAATCCCCTTGATCGGCCGCTTCTGTTTCGAGACGTTTGACAATTCGGTAATCGTTAGAGATCTCGGCCTCGGCGAGTGAGAATCGGCTTTCCTCTCCTACTATTCTCTCGATCCACCCCCCATTGTCCATGCCAACTTCGCTGAATATATTCGGCGGAACAATTGCGCGTAGAGATCCCTCCAGTTCGGCCCGGTGCTGAAGCAGAAAGGTTCTGATATCGGCAACGCCGGAAGGCTTTTCCAGGTCAACGAATAGCCTCTCCACGCTCTTGAATCTTTCAGGAGACTCGCGGAAAAAGCGCGAGAGCGCTACCGCTGTGATATGGCGGGTGATAATCCTCTCGTTTCGCAGGCTCAAGACTGGAGGCCGAACGATGCCATTGAGCACCCGTTCAGGCTCGGCAAAATGATACAGATCGTGGGAACTTCTTCGGCAATAGGTAATAGCAAATCCAGGAAACCCGCTGCGACGCCCGGCTCGCCCCACTCGCTGGGCGTAGTTAAACGCTTCAGGCGGAACATTACGCAGAAAGATGGTATCGAGATCTCCGAGATCTACACCTAATTCAAAAGTCGTGGAACAACTCAACACATGGATTTTGCCTTCCTTGAATTCCCGCTGGAATTCTCGGGCTTTTTCTTTATCGAGTTGTGCAGTATGTTCCTCCACTCGAAGGATTCCAGGAAGGTCTTCCTCATAGAGAAGACAGTAGTGATTCGGTTCCAAATCACGAACCTGTATTGGATATAGAGTGCCAGCGCAGCGGTGTCTTGGACAGACTTTTACAATGGAAACCGCCTGAAGGCGGCCACACGTGTCGCATTGGAAGATGGTGTCGGCTTCTTGTATGAGATGGAGCCTCCACCAGTCAGGACTCAGCCTTCGCGCGTCATCTATGGATAGCAGGAGACGATCCAGCGAGGAGCGAGCACTCTCGTCGGATTGACGAAGGGTTTCCCAGATCTCCCTCAGGGCAGTTACCGCGTGTTCAAGTGCTTCCTTCTCGGAAAGGCCGTTTCTCAGCCTCATGAGCAGTTTTGCAAGGAAACAGGCTCGCTTTCCTTGCTTACCATCCCAACTACGCACGCCTTTTCTCCTCCGTGGAGGACCGATTCTGAAACGCATCTGTGAAGCCTGAAGATTAAGATCGCTCCAATTCAGTGAGATGCCACTCTCTGTTCTCAACTCCACCGCCCTGTCGGATCTCATTGTATCCAACAGCACGAATACCAGATCGGGCGCTTCTTGGTCGGTGAACGACCAGGGAGGATCCCTAAGCACTTGTGGCACCCTAAACCAATCAGGCCATTTGATGGCCCAGCGGATCAAGCCAACTCCTTCAAGGGAGATTCTTGGCTCATCGGTCAAGAACTCGCGATACAGGCCAAGCCATGCCTCGCGACGTAACTCCAGATCGCCTATAGCTGATGGAAAGACTTCTCTCTTGCGGAAAAGGTCCCGCAGCCCCGTGGCCAGTTCTCTTAAGGAGAGGCCCTCTTGAGTGTGCGGACTTAGCTCTTGTGCAACCTTCAGAAGTAAATTGCGACTCAGGATGTCTCGATACGAGCCTTCGAGATACCAAGCAAAGAACGCTGCTTCCTGACGTCCGTCCGCAAAGGCGAGCACCTTCTTTCGCTCCTCTGGGAGAGCCCTATAAAGGGTTGTTGCGATAACGGCATGAGGGCCGTCTGTGCCGTGCACCACTTCCCTCACCGGATCTCGGCCGGCGGCAGTATACCCACAGGCACCGCACTTTGCCAATTGGTCTGCTCGGTCTTCATCTCGAGGAGGTTCTTCTTTGACAACTCGGATAAAGTGCTCGTGTCCACATGTTGGCTTAGCGCGGCGTGCTTCTCCACATTGAACGCAAAGGTAAAGCATCGCTTTGTTTACGGGATTCTCGTTTTCGTCCTCGCCACTTTCATCTCCTTTGTCCTCGATGGGACGCAGGAATGTTGCTCCAAAGTTCACGTCGGTTGGATCGCGAATAGCCTCTTGAATTTTGCCGCCTCTGAAGTTCTTTTGGGCGACGAAGTAATGCTGGCCACATTCCCGGCATAGAGCAACTTCAAAAGCCGTGCTCTCCCCTGCCTTTCGATCAAGGAAAACCTTCTTATCCGGCCAATAGAAAACAAAGGCACCTTCGAGGGATCTGAGAAAGAGGTGATAGCGTGCAGACAAAAGAGGCGCGCCGGAGGAGGGGTCTCTGGCTTGCAAGAGAAGGTCAACAAACTCAGAAAGAGCAGGCACACGTTCGCTCTCTGCCAAGTCATCGAAAACTTGATTGGCAATTTCCCGGACATAAGCAGGTCTTCCTGTGATGAGGCGGCGAAGAGTTACTGATCGAGCATCACATTGAAGGAGCCATCCCACATTCTTCGAAAGGTCTTCATCGGTTAGGAGGGAGACACCAAGCTTGCTTGCCAGCTCAGCCAACACACTCGGTTCCGCCCCTTTGTTGTACAAGACCTCCTTGAGGAGCCTGTAGTCTTCACGATGCAGTTCTGCCGTTCCAGGCTCAGGGATTGGCTCCGTTTCACCTAAGATCACATCCTCTTCACGAAAATCCTCGCCGAACAGGTCACCAGCGAACCTCGCGACTTCAACCCTATCCCGTTCTCCGCCCATTAGCGTAGCGCTGGTGGCAATGCAGCGAAAGGATGTCCTTCGACCACCTTCCCTTAGCCTCCGCTTGAGCCGTCGCAGAAGCACCGCCATCTCGATACCGCGAGAGCCTCTATACTGGTGGGCTTCATCGAGCACGAGAAACGTCCACCAGCGAGCTCGTCCGTTGTCAAAAAGGGGACTATCGTCAGGTCGTAACAGGAGATATTCCAGCATCGAGTAGTTGGTAAGTAGGATGTGTGGCGGTGTACGCCGCATTTCGGCCCGTAGGACAAGTTCTCCATGAACCACCCGGCCATCTTCAACAATAGAGAACTCCCTTTCCTCTCGCTCTGCGAGGTGATCTTGTGCATGACGTCGTGAATCATTCTCATCTTCAGGCGTTTCCCCAATGTATTGCCCGAAAGTGAATCGGAACGGTGAATTGGCGTCCTTAAGTCGCTTGCAGATTTCACTTAGACGTTCGCGTTGGTCGTTTGCTAAGGCATTCATTGGGTAGAGAATCAGCGCGCGCACCCCTGGGCCCAATTTCCCTGCCTGAAATTCCTGATAGAGATGGAGCATAACGGGGTAGAGAAATGCTTCAGTTTTCCCGCTTCCAGTTCCTGTGGCGACAATCACATTGCCCCCGTTGAAGACCCGCCGAATCGCTCCTTCCTGGTGCTGGTAGAGCGGTCTAGTGCCCTGTACTGCTCTCAGAAATCCATCATCCGGTCGGAAACCGAGCAGAGTTTGAAATAAAGATCGCGGAGCTTGCCCGCGCTTAAAGACCGGTGTGGCCTCTATATAGGGGCCTTTGCTCAAACGGCCTGAGTTCAAAGCCTCTTCAAAGGATTTCCTGAGTTCTGGATCCTTGAAGTAAAAGGTGGTCCTCAAGTACCTCCGATATCTCTCTTCCACTTCCCGCGACAACAGGATCAGATTCATATAACTTCCTCCACTCAGACTAAGCGGTAAAGCTCACTCCTGTGCTCTTCAATTAAGTGGTGCATAAGGTCAGGACCAATACCTCTAAAATCTCGACCACACAACCTGCACTTCTTGATGCCCTCAAGTCCGGCAATAACATTCTTTCGTATTTCATCGACATCAGAAACAGTTTCGAACATGATAGATACTGGTCCACTCTTTCTTTCAACCTTCTGGCAATCTTTCTCAATGTGCTTTATAATTGTGCTGGTCGGGTTTCTGTAGTCGTCTGATCTTATGTAAAAATTGCAATATTTGCATCTATATATGGCGGGCGGGAGAGATGGATAAAGGGCGCACAACTCTTGATAGGTCAAAGATCTAAAGAACTCGTCCAAGTGGAAGGATTCTATATGACGAAACAAATCTTCCTCATTAGAAGCTACGAAACCGCATTTCTCACATGTCAAATTGATTATTAACTCACATAAAATCCCTTTGTAGGCCTCTCCTCTCCGAAGGATCCAAACATTGAATGGTACAATACCAAACTGCTGTAATTCTTGCGCATCACCGAATTCGCGAAGCGGTACCGCAAGCGCTTTCTCTCTCACTTTTATGGGATACGACTTGGCCCTCGCCCGTTCAAAGCCCACAAGGACTTTGTCCACCCATCGGTGTCTCGGGAGACGTAACCACAGTACTGCCTTTGAAACCGCCGTGAAGTCGTCACGTGAAAGAACAAGACGCTTATCTTCCCATTGCGGTGGTTCATTTACCTCTTCGCCAAGACCCCACCAAATCCTTTCCACCAAGATGGTTACTTCTACCTGCGGCCCATTCTCGTAACCGACCTGCCAGCGAGTTATGTCATAGTCAGGATTGGGGGGTATCGTCACGGTGGTTTCCCGATCTCCGCAGTATTCAATCTGGATATCTGGCAAGCCTTGCACTTCCTGAAAAGTAACCCCAGGGTCATGTGCAATTTCCACACGAGTTGGGTCATGTCCATCGTTGGAGGGGAAGGGGCATGATTGCAGCACCCGCATTTGCCTCAGCCCTGTGAGGAATCTAAAGTCCAAGCTCTCAATGAGATCATCGTTTGCATCATAGAATCTGAGAAAGTACCACCCACCTTTCCTATCCAGAACTTCAGAGGGTAGACTCTGCTCCAGAGAGTCAGGATCAGGGCTAAATTCCGTCCGCCATCTACCTCTCCCACCACCCTCTTCACCGATGACGATTGTCCTAACTTTTTCCCACACATGCGCATTCGGAACCCGGATTCTAGGAGGCTCGCTGAAAAGCGGCCCTACACGGCCACTTACGTCCTCGAGTCTCTCGCCAATTAGTTCAAAGTGCGTCGAACCCGAAGAAATCGAGATCAATTCCCCATCAGAAGTGTGGAAAGCAATCTTTGTCCCATTGCCTTTCTCAAGGTCAAAGAAATGGGCAATATACCCATCAAGAGCCACAGGTTCCGGCGCCGCCAGCGGAGGACCTGCTACCGTCTCGTCACGCTCCCATGTGCTTGGAGCGACTACGAGATATGGGCCCAAGGATGCTGATTTGACGAGTCGGCCTTGCTTCAGGTCTTGACCGCTAAGTTTAAACAGAAGATAACCTTCTTGGCCAAAAGTAAGGGTGACCTCTCGCAGATGAGCATCTTCATTCCAGCGAGCCACCACTTTATCTGAAATCGATTTTAAAGTGTGCTAGACAGGACTTAATCTGACACCTTGGTACGAAAATGATATAGTGAACAAAACAAGGAGGTGTCAGATGACGACAGAGGAAAAGATCATTAAGAACAAGCTGGGATTGTTGGAGTTGGCCAGGCAGTTGGGCAAT
>JAJSAC010000036.1 GCA_024274915.1 Thermodesulfobacteriota bacterium | reverse complement strand
TCCAGCCTTCTCCCCATCTCCTCCACGTCAGGGAAGTACAGGAGGGCAGGGTCGCTATAGGCGCGCATGCCCTTAGGGTCAGTGTAAATGATGTTCCTAACCTTGGGCAGTCTCTCCTTCATGTCCAGGATCTTGTCAACTTGCTCCTGATCCTCAGCCACCACGAACTTGGCATCAGAATGGTCGATCACATAAGCCACCTCGGTAAGGATGGAATCCTGGTAAATACCTAAAGGAATGGCACCTGCAGACTGCGCTGCCAATTCTGCATAGACCCATTCCGGCCTGTTATCGCCTATGATGGCCACCTTATCGTTCTTCTTAAGCCCCAAAGAGATAAGTCCCAGAGAAAAATGCTTCACGTGCTCCAGATACCTACCCCACGTGACGGATTGCCAAATACCGAACTCCTTCTCCCTAAGGGCCACCTTCCCATCCCCGTATTTACGGGCATTTCTAACCAACAGGCCTGGAAGGGTGCGCTCCAGGGGATTTGTACCAATCTGGACCCCAGGTTCTTCTCCCCTTATCATCTTCTGAGCAGCCTGCACTCTAGGCCTCTTCTCCAAGGTACGCCTTGATCACCTTGGGGTCCCTTTGTATCTCCTCAGGGGTGCCCTCGGCGATCTTCTGCCCGAAATCCAGGACAGCCACCCTATCAGAGAGATCCATTACAACCCCCATGTCATGTTCTATTAGGACAATGGTGACGCCCCACTCGTCATGAACGTCCAGGATAAAGCGAGCCATATCCTCCCTCTCTTCCAAATTCATGCCAGCCATGGGCTCATCCAAAAGGAGGATTTTGGGTCTAATGGCCAATGCCCGGGCCATTTCCACCCTTTTTTGCAGGCCATAGGGAAGAACCCCCACAACCTTGTTACGAATGGGTTGAATCTCCAGCAGGTCTATGATCTCCTCCTCTATCCATTTTCTTATGGCGATCTCTTCCTTTTGGGCCTTGCCCCAGTAAAGGCCCCCTGAGAAAAATCCTGACTTCATGTGTATGTGAGCTCCCAACTTGATGTTGTCCAACACCGTCATACCCCTGAAGAGCTCTATGTTCTGAAAGGTTCTGGCTATCCCCAGTAAGGCAATCTCATGGGCAGGTACCCTGGTGATGTCCTTACCTTGAAATACGATCTTTCCCTTCTGGGGAACGTAAAATCTGCTTATGCAATTGAGAAGACTGGTCTTCCCCGCCCCATTGGGGCCAATTATGGAGAAGATCTCGCCTTCCCTAATACTCAAGCTCACATCGTAAAGGGCATTGACCGCTCCAAAACTGAGAAAAAGGTTCTCTACCCTAAGCAATGAACACCCTCGCTTTTGCTTTGTCCTCGTCTTTGCAACCCATGGAAGGTCCCTTATAATCCAACCCGAAGGTTTTAGCAATATAATCAGGTTTAAATGTAAAAACACCCTCTGCTCGTGACTTTACGTCCATCCCCTCCGGCTCCACCACGCACTCTCGAGTATACCCAGCTATCAAGCTGTCATTCTGGAAGGCTGCTCTCTTTCAGATTTCTTAAAACCTTCTTTGAGAACGCCCGGCTCAGCCCCTTTGAAAAGGAAAACCATCTCAGCCGCCCAGACTCACTACCCACAAACACTCCCCATTCTGGCCGACTAGCGGCATAAAGAAAGGACTTATGGAGCCACGAGAATGATACCCGATCCTGCAGGGCTTACGCTATCACTCCCACTTCCTTGCCTGCCCGCTCAAAGGCTTCCAGTACCAAATCCAAATCCCTCCGGCTGTGGGTGGCCATGACCGTCACCCGTAGACGACTGGTGCCTGGGGGGACCGTGGGGGGCCTGATGCCTGCCACGAAGACCCCGTATTCCAAGAGCTTGTTGCTCATCTCCATGGTCTTGCCCTCGGGGCCAATGATAACAGGGATAATGGCCGTGCCCTGGTTGGTGACCTGGAAACCTAAGGAACTCAACCCATCCACCAGATAGGCCACGTTCTCATGGAGTCGGTAGCGCCGCTGGGGTTCCCCCTGAACCATCTTAACAGCCTCCAGGGCCACTGCCATATCGGCAGGGGGCAAGGCCGTGGTGAAGATGAAACTCCTGGCCTTATTGATGAGATACTCCCTAAAAACCCTGCTACCTGCCACATAGGCGCCGAACCCTCCCAGGGCCTTTCCCAGGGTTCCCATCTGAACGGGCACCCTGTCAGTGAGACCAAAATGCTCAACGGTACCCGCTCCCCTCTCTCCCAGAACCCCTGTGCCATGGGCCTCGTCCACCATGAGGACGGCTCCGTATCTCTCAGCCAGATCCACCATGTCGGGCAGGGGGGCAATGTCCCCATCCATACTGAAAACCCCATCCACCACTATCATGCGGCGATTTCCCTTCTCCTTTTTCAGGAGATCTTCAAGGACACTCATGTCTTTGTGGGGAAAGACCACGGTCCTGGCCCGGGAGAGGCGACAGCCGTCAACGATGGAGGCATGGTTCAGCTCATCGGAGAAGACCACATCCTCTGGCCCAAGAAGGCTCGAGATGACTCCCACGTTGGCCATGTAACCACAGTTGAAGACCAGGGCCGCCGGCGTACCCTTGAAGCGGGCCAGGGTCTCCTCCAGCTCTTCATGGAGGGCCATGGTGCCTGATACCAGCCGAGAGGCCACCGCACTGGTGCCGTAGCGGTCTATGGCTTTCCTGGCCGCCTCCCTTAGACGGGGATGATCCGCCAACCCTAAATAGTTATTGGAACACATGAGGACCACCTCCCGGCCGTCTAGGATCACCCTGGGAGACTGGGCCGTCTCTATGGTCCTCAAGAATCGGTACCTGCCCGCCGCCTTTATGACCTCCAGCTCCCGGGAGAGTAAGGCGTCCAACTCCTCTCTCAATCCCATCTCCGCCTATCCTCCAAAACCTTCCCCTGGCCCAACCGCCCGGGCTCCAAAAGCTCAATGGTATCTATTCTCAACCTGAAGAGGTCCCCAGCCCGTCTCTGCAGGGTCTCTAAATCCCCAGGGGCCACACCCTCTCCTTCCACCAGGAGGGCGAGGGTATCCCGCACCCCCTCCCGCTCCACCACTACCCGGAGGGCCTTTATCCATGGAAACTCTCCAGCCAGGGCCCTCACCTGATGGCCGTGGATAAAGAGGCCCCTCACTTTGACGGCATCCCCCACCCGACCCAGAAAGCCTGCCAGTCGGGGAGCGGCCCAGCGACCACAGGGGCAGGGCTCCTCCAGGAACCTGGAGAGATCCCCCGTGGCAAAGCGAATGAGGGGACAGACGTGGCTCAGCAGGGTGACCACCACCTCTCCCACCTCCCCGGGAGGCAGGGGCTTCCCCGTAGCGGGATCACAGATCTGGACCACCATGTCCCGGGCTACGTGGAGACCCTCCTTGCAGAAGCACTCGAAACCTATAGTACCCACATCGGCGGTACCGTAACACTGGTAGGTATCTATACCCCACTCCTCCTGAAACATGCGTCGGAGAGAAGGGGGTAGGGGCTCGGCAGAGAGCAGGGCCTTTTTAAGGGGGAAAGCCCCAGGACCATGGCCCTTCTCCCTGGCCACCTCCAGCAAAGCCGCCAAAAAGCTGGGGGTGCCCACAAAGCCTGTAATCCCTAATCGAGTGATGATCTCCACCTGGAACTCCCTGTTGCCCACCCCTGTAGGCACCACCACAACCCCAAGACTCCTTAGGCCTTCATCGTACATGAAGCCTGCTGGTGTTAAATGGTAAGAAAAGGTGTTCACCACCAGATCCCCTGGACCGAAACCCGCCGCCTCCAATGCCTGGGCCCGCCGCCAGTAGTCTTTCACAGCCCCCTGGGGATCGAAGATGGGACCCGGGGAGACAAAAATCCGGGCCAGTTCCTTCACATCCACGGCCAGGAGACCGCCAAAGGGTGGGGCCTGGGCCTGGAGATGGGCCAGCTCTTCCTTCTTGAGGACAGGAACAAGAACCAGGTTATCAACACCACGGATCTGGTGGGGTGTGAGCCCTGCCTCCTCCATCCGCCTTCTGAAAGCCGGGCTCTTCTTCCAGGCCAGTTCAACTAGCTCCTTCACTCTGGCATCCACGTCCATGACCTCCTCCAATCAATCAGGCAAAAACACCGCCTCCGTCTTGGCCATCACCAACTGTTGGAGGCGGTAAATGGAAGCAAAGCAGTCTTTGAGGATCTGTCGTTCCCGCTTGGTAAGACGGGAGGGATCAACATGGTTGTGCAACTTTTTCCCCTCCTTGAGGAGTTGGATATGGCTTCTGATTCTCAAGGTGAGGAGGAACTGGTAGGTATAGTTAAGCTCATCGGCCTGATCCTTTGTGAAGGTACCTACTTGGGCCAGGGCCTCTATACGATCGAAGGTGTTGGTATCCCTTATCCCTTCCACCAAGGCCAGAGACCTCACCCCCTCCACTATGGGCAGACATCCCCTGAGCTTAATGTCAATGGCATTCTTGTGTTCTCCCGACTTCTCTACAATGAAACGACCAAAGAGGCCTATGGGGGGCTTGATCTCCGCCGAAGACTTGCCCATACGGGCCACGAAACCGGGGTAAGACTTGACATACCTGAAAACCACCTCCCACAGCCGATCCACCAGTCCCTTGTCGCCGTAAATGCCCCTCAAATCAAAGAACATGCTACACTTGAGCATCACCCCTCTGGTGGGATGGAGAAACCATTCCTCCAGCTCCTCCTCCCAGGACCCCAAAGGCCTCCTCCACTGGGGATTGGTGGCCATCATATTGCCTGGACACAAGGGAAAACCGCAGGCCTCCAGGGCCGGAACCACCTTGTCTGCCAAGGCCTCAAAGAAGTGGTTCACCTCCTTACCCTTCCCTTGAGCGACGAAGACCATGCCGTTGTCCTGGTCCGTTCTCAAAGTCTGCTCCCTGCGACCACCGCTACCGAAGACCATGAAACAGAACGGGGCTGGGGGTGGCCCTTCCTCTGCCTCCAGCTCCTTCAAACAGATCTCAACCACCCGGGAGGTGACCAGGTCATTGAACTCGCTCACCACCTCGCAAATCTCCCTTACCGAGGCATTGTCAGCCATGAGGGCCTCAATGATGACGGGCACCTGATTATAGCTATCCTTCAGCTCCTCTATGGAAACAGCACCAGCGGTCCTGTCGGTGAGCTCCAGAATGTCTTCGGTTTTAGACCGCAGAAGCTCCCTCTGGGTAAGAATGGCCAAGGGTCTACCCGTCTCCTCCACCACTATGAGATGACGAACCCCGTGTCTCAGCATGATAAGAAGGGCTTGATAGGCAAAGTCATTGATATTCACCGTCAAGGGGTGGGGGGTCATGATCTCCCCCAAGGTGGCCCCATTTAAGTCCCTGGCCAGATACCTGGTCACCATGTCTCTGTCAGTGACAATGCCCACAGGACGGTCATCCTTCACGACTACCAGAGAATCTACCCCCTTTTCCTTCATGAGCTTTGCCGCTTCCACCACCGAAAGGTGCTCGCCAGCCACCACCAAATGCTTCTCCCGAAGAATCTCTCCCACCCGGCGGCGCAGGAGGGAAGTGTCCAAGATTCCTGTCTGGCCTTCCCCAGGCATCACCCTGGGCAGATCTTCGTAGATATGGGCCATACGCCTGCCTATGAGTTTACTCAGCTTCTGATAGAGCTCGGGGTACTTGTCCATGAGACGGGAGAGGCCATCCCAGGGAAGACAGTAAATCAGGGTCTCCTCCACAGCCTGGGCCGAATAAGGGTAAAGACCACGGGTGATGAAGGTCTCCTCTCCCAGCACCTCCCCTTCTCCCCGGTACCCCAGGACCACCTCCCTATCTTCCTTTTCGAGGAAGACCTTCACCAAGCCCCACCGAATGAGAAGGAGGGCTGGCCTCGGCTCATCCCCCTTCCTGACAATTAGGGTTCCTGGCTCAAACCTCATCTCATAAAGACCTTGCAAGAGCCCTTCCAGATCCTCGGGGGGGATCCTGTCAAAAGGTCTAACTTCTCTCAAAAAATCGAGCTTATCCATGATCTTTCTCCCTTACCCAGGAGATAATCTCCTTAAAAACCCTGATCTTGGCCAGGTCGTCCTGGGGCAACTCCCGGGGATCCACCTCCAAAGTGATGGATCCCGCAAACCCTTCCTCTTTTAAAAAACTGACAAACGTTTCCAATTTCAAACACCCTTTACCAGGCCAAAGATGCTCCTTCCAGGGGGCAAAGTCACTGAAGTGAATGTGGTTAACCCGGCCATTGGTATTAAGTATACAGTAAGTCTCCACCAAATCCCAGCCCCAGGTACCTGCATGGGTGGTGTCCATAGTGATGCCCAGACCCCTCTCCTCGGCAAAGGCCACCAGCCCCTCCCTCGAGTTGGTGGAAAAAAGGTTCACCTTTATCCCCCCCAAAGGGAAGGCAGGCATGAGTTCCAAGGAAAGCTCCACCCCTCGCCCCACCTGAGAAAAGTCCCTGGTCCTCTTGAACCATCTAAGATACCTAACTTCAGGAGGAAACCTCCTGGGAGGATGGAAAACCACCCTTGAAATCCCCAACTCCTGGGCTAGCTCTACAGACCTTAAAAGGGAACGGATCTTTTCCCTACCACCTCCCTTCACCAAAAAGGGGGCATGAATGACCCTTATGGGAGCTATCCTGGAAAGATCCCGCAAATAGGCCTCCACCCTGGGTTTTCTGTATATCTCGTTAGCCACAAGCTCTACACCATCGAAACCCGCCCTGCTGGCCAGATAGAAGCTCTTCTCCAGGGGAAAGATGTAAAGAGAGCCCGTTGATAGGAACACCCCCATGGCAGCCATGGGGAGGTTATAACTTAAAACCCCGCTTCAGACCAGGGTCTTGTTAGTTTAGAGACAAAAAATTTTTCTTGACAAGGCTAAAGTCCTTGGCTACTTCATAACAAAAAGTGTTTGCTCTCTCATGGGTAAGGGGGTGAACTAAAGGCGAAAGGAGGTGAGACAGCTCCACGAAATAGGGTCCTATTTTCAAACTATCTTTATCATTCGAAAAGGAGGTAGAAGGAGATGATTAAACCCCCAAAGCAGTTGATATTTGCCTTTATCATTATGTATGTATACGCCTTTGGCTGGTGGATCATTGAGGCTGCCAACCCAGGGATCACCACGAAGATGATCGCCGGTGCACCTGCACCTGTATGGTACTGCTGGCTGGGCGGCCTCTACTTGGTTAACCTCTTTGTCGCCTGGATGGTGGGAACAGTGTAAGGGAGGTGGACAGATGCATCCTTATGGAGTTGGCGTTGACCCAGTCGTAATCATCGGTGCAGTTCTATATTTCGCCATTATCATTGCAGTAGGAATATACTCCAGGAAGCTCACCGCAGGCGCTGCCGACTACTACGTAGCGGGCAGGTCTGTGGGTGCATTCACCAACGGGGCTGCCCTGGCTGCTACCTACCTCTCCCCGGCCAGTTTCTTGGGACTACCCTGCTTCATCTTTATCCTGGGTTATCCCTTCTGGTGGGCTCTGGTGGGCATCATTGCCGGCTTTCCCATAGCGGCCCTCCTGACAGCGGGACCTTTAAGGAAGTACGCCCCCGTCTCCTTTACCGACTATTATTGCGACCGTTATGAGATGCCCACAGCAGGGCGTTTCGTGGCCGGCATCCCCACCCTTATAGCCGGTATTCTTTATGTGGTTCTCTCCCTGGTGGGTACAGCCCTCTTCATGGTGGCCCTGCTCCACATACCTTACAAGCTGAGCATCCTGATCGCTGCTATCATCGTTCTTCTTTACACGGTGCTGGGTGGCATGTACGCCACCACCTGGAATGCTGCCTTCCAGTGTTGCCTTATGGTCATAGCAGCCCTAATCGGTGCCGTAGCAATGATCGCCAAGATGGGAGGCTGGAGTGCCTTCTGGCAGACCATCATGGCCACCAGCCCCAAATTCTTTAACATGCCTTCCAATCCTGCCGGGGTTCAGCATCCCTTCATGGCCATGTGGCTGGGCGTCATTGGATTCTACTTCACCTGGCACTACGGCTTCGCCGCCATGCCCTACACCGTGGTGAGATTTTTCACCACCATGGACGTGAAAACGGCCAGAAAGTCCATTTTCTGGGCCACATTCATGGGCGGCTCCCTCTACGTGGGCCTGATGCTCATTGGTTCCGGCGCCCGGGCCATCATGGAGAAATTCCACCCGTTGGCTGCCAAGGCAGCTCCCATCGCCGCCGCCAAGGGTAAGCCTTTGGCCATTATTATCCTGGTCCTCATAAAGAAAACCTTTGGCATCGGAAAGGTGACGGACTACGCCCTCATCGCCGCCATGGAATCCATCGGGTCCTCAGCCCTCATGGCCATCATCGTGGCTGGTGGTCTCTCCATCGCCATGTCCACCGTGGCGGGCTGGATCATGGTCCTCAACTCCCTCATCTCCCGCGACTGGATGGGCAAGGTCCTCGGATCTAAGTTCGCCGAGGAGCAGCCCGTCCTCTCCGCCAGGGTCTGGACTGTAGTCATCCTGGTCTTCTGTGGACTTATTGCCCTCAATCCCCCCGCCCTCATCATAGACCTGTCGGGATGGGCCTTCGTGGTGATCCTGGCTTCCATCGGCCCTTCCATGGTCCTGGGCATCTGGTGGAAACGGGCCACCAAGGCCGCAGCCATCTGGACAGCCTTCCTCATGGCTCCTGCCACCTTCTTCACCTGGCTCTACGCCAAGATGCACTTTGGTAAACCCCACTTCTTCTTCCTCAACAAGAAGATCATCACACCTCACCAGTTCTACTGGATCTTTGTGGGCTTCATCCTCTTCATCCTCATCTCACTGGTGACCAAGCCTCCCGCCGAGGAGACCGTCCAGAAGTACTGCGTGGAACTCCACGAAGAGGAGTAAAGAGAAACCCGAAAACGATAAGGGGGGACCTCTGCGGCCCTGCGGTCCCCCCTTCTTTTTTATCCCCAACCAAAACGAAACCTAGAGCTCTATCTCTATCTTTCTAAGCTCCTCCGCCGCCACCTCAGGGGGCGTGGGATTGATGTAAAACCCTGTGCCCCACTCAAAGCCGGCGATCTTGGTGAGACGGGGAACCAGCTCTAGGTGCCAATGGTAATCGTACTCGATGGTACCCCAATATTGAGGCTTACCCGGCCTGGGAGTGAGGGAAGGACTGGTGTGGAGAACGAAGTTGTAGGGGGGATCATTGAGGACCAGCTTCATCCTCAATAGCATCTCCTTCATGGCCCTGGCCAAGACCAGCAACTCATCATCAGCCAGAAGGGTGAAGTCGTGACGGTGCTTCAGGGGAAAAAGCCAGGTCTCAAAGGGGAAACAAGAGGCAAAGGGAGCCCAAAGCAAATAGTCCTCGTCAGCTTTCACCACCCTTCTGCCTATGACCAGTTCCTGCTTTATGATGTCACAGAAAATGCACCGCTCCTTCTTGAGGTAGTGCTCCTGGGCCGCCCGCAACTCCTGAATCACTATGAAAGGGGTGACGGGGGTGGCTATGATCTGGCTGTGGGAGTGGGAGAGGGAGGCCCCAGCCGCCGACCTGTGGTTTTTGAAGACCAGCACATAGCGGAAACGCTGGTCCTTCCTTAAGTCCTTTATCCGCTCCCTATAGGCCAAGAGTACATCTCTTATCTCTTCTATGGAGAGATCCGCCAGAGAACGGTTGTGGTCAGGGTTCTCTATCACCACCTCGTGGGCCCCTATACCCGACATCCGATCAAAAACTCCCACACCTTCCCGCACCAGATCTCCCTCTATACGCAGGGCGGGATACTTGTTGGGAGTGACCCTCACCCGCCACCCCGAGGTGTCGGGGGGAGAATCCGGAGGCCTGATGGCAAAAACCTCCGGAGGGGTTTTGTCCTCATTGCCGTAACAGAAGGGGCAGGCATGAAGCCTCGTCTCCTCAGGCGGAATCTGAAAGTCCTCAGGCCTCCTAGCCCTTTCTACCGCTATTATCACCCACCTCTCCTTTATGGGATCCATCCTCAGTTCAGGCATCGCTCATCTCCTCCCGCTTTAGACCAAGGGAGAAAGTGACACCTCCTCCCCCTTCCACCACAACCAAAAACCCCGTTCCCTGATATATCTCATCTAAGCCCTGTTCTGACTGGGAAAGGGTGAAGAAAGGCACCTGCCAAACCTCCTCCTCCTTCCCCAAAGTCACCACAAAGGGAGAAGAAAGGGAAGGATCTCTACAGACCCATCCTCCGATCTTTCCCCAACACTTCCTGCCCGTAGCCGCCACCCTCCTCCCGGCCACCTCTACCCAAGCATTATCAGCCCAGGGCAGGTGGAGGTCTATCCCCACAGCCAAAGCCACCTCCTGAGGTAGAGAAAAGGCATAGCTCACCTCCAATCCCCGGGGCAAAAGCCGGTAGGTCTTCTCCAACCTGGTGTCTCCCTCCTCCCAGAGGAGCGTCCAACCACCACCTCCAAGGGATAGGTGGTAGCCCTGGAAACCCAAAAGCCTCACCCCCTCCCACCGGCCCTCCTCCCAATCCCCCATAGAAAACCCTTCCGGCACCAGGTAATCCACAAAACTGTATCGAGGCAACGGATCGTAAACCAACCCCTCCCTGGGAGGGGCCTTGGCATACTCATGGATACTGGGGGCCCCATCTCCCCCCCGGCGGTGGATCTCTTCTTCCCGGTGGTAGTGCTCGAAACGCCGGGCCAACGTGTCGGTGATATTCACCCCCTCCACCCTGGAGCTCAGCTCCACCAACGATCCTCCTTGGGAGGGCTTTATCACCACCAGATACTCCTTATTGGAAAGAATCAGCTCCTCATGACCATCGGCATCCAGATCCTCTACCCAGGCTCCCTCCAACCCTACCCCAGCCTGGGCCTCGGCCTCCAGCAAGTGAGAGTAGACAGTCCTCCGGAGGTGGGGTAGATAGAGACCACCAAAAATACCATGCCAGTAGGCATCATTGCACTGGGCCCTGTAAAGGGCTTTCTTAGCCTCCAGGTCGACGCCAGAAACCCTCTTGCTCACCCACACCATCCGTTTGTGCATGTGGTTGGCCTCAGGGTATTTCACCAGAAAGTTTCTCCAGATACCCCCCCTGAAGAAGGGCCTGTATAGCTCCCACTCACCCTTGGCCTTGAGATCTTCCACCAAACGGTGAAACTCCCTGGCCAACTCAGGAGGCAAACTCCACTCACCCATTTCAAAATATGAAGCCGTGGGTAGATAGACCCGACCCTGGGGAGGGAACTCCTCCATGAACCGGGAGAAGGTGAGGGTCTTCACCCGGGGTTCCCCCTCCACCGCCTCCAAAAATCTCCTGAGCCATCCCTTCCTATAGACCCAGTCGTGGGTCCCCGGCCATATACCAAACTTCTCGGCATCATCGTGGATAATAGCCCCGGGGCCGGGATGGTCCCGCAAATAGTCCATCACCCGGTCCACAGGGCGAAAGGGTATAAGGTACCGGAGCCTCTCGCTGATGGGAAAAACGGCCAGGGTTTCACCCTCGTCTTCGGTGAGGAAATAACCTCCCAACTCCCCCTCTTCCCTGCCAGCACAAAGAAAGTGATAATCGTCCACCACCACGTGCTCTATCCCTGCCTCCAGCAGTTGGGGAAGGATCTGGGGTTCCCACACCCTCTCCGTGAGCCAAAGGCCCCGGGGCACCACGCCCCATCGGGATTTCACATATTCCCTGGCCATCTCTATTTGGCCGAGACGGTCCCGGACAGGGATGGCAGCCAGTACAGGCTCATAGAAGCCGCTAACCTGGATCTCCACCTGACCCCTATCCACCATCTCCCCCACCCATTCCATGAACCAGGAACGCTCCCTCTCAATCCACTCCCACAGAGGACCTGTGTAGTGGAGGGTAAAGGAGAAGGAAGGAAAATCCCTCACCACCTCCATGAAGGGTCTATAGGCCTTCTCAAAGGCCTCTTCAAAGATCCAGGGAAAGTTACCCACGGGCTGGTGACCGTGGACACCGAAGAGGAGGGCCACTTCAGTCCTTGACCCCACCCTTGGCCTCCCCTTTCCACTCCTCCACCAACCTCTGGTAGTGGTCCAAGAGCTCTCTCGCCCTCTCCTCTACCTGGGCCTCGGCATAGAGATGAAAGAGGGGCTTAACTTGATGGGGCAAAAGAAGGACCCACGCCCCGTCGGGAAAGAATATCTTGATGCCATCCACAAAGGAAGCCTCCTTGTCAGCCGCTTCTTCGCTGAGACGCCTCATAATGGTTCCTTTAAGCTCCCATGGGCAGTGAAGATCCCGGCGGAGAAAGACGGTGGAAGGCACCGTCTCCCAAGCCCAACCCAGGGAGACCCCGCCCCTGGCCATCATCTCCAACACCTTAGCCAAAGCGAACATGGCGTCAAAGACGTGGTGGAACCGGGGGAATACAAACCCCCCCTCCATGGAGGCTCCCATAACCACACCCCCCTTCCGGCAGGCCTCAGCGATACTCCTGGAGCCATGAGGCACCCGTCGCAAGGAGAATCCCTTTTGAACAGCCATGTCCTCCAAGACCCCAGGGGCCGCCACGGGCACCACCAGGGTACCCGACCCCTGGGACGCCAGAACCAGGGAAGAGACCACCACAAGGGCTTCCATACCCTGATACACCTGCCCCCCCTCATCCACCAGGATCAGTTCCTCCCCTGAAGGAGAGATGCGGAATCCTCCGTGGGCCCCCAAAGCTGTCACTATTTTGGAGAGGCTTTCCAGGGAATGGGCCAATCTCCCCTCATCGGAAAGGGCCTTCTCCTCCATGTAAGCGTTTATCCCCACCACATCACATCCTAACTCCCCCAAAAGCTCCGGCAGGAGGATGCTGGCAGGACCATGGGCGAAGTCCACCACGATCCTGAACCGGGCCCCCTTCACCGCTTCTCTGTCCAAGGCCTTAAGAAAGCCCTCCCGATAAAAATCCACCACCCTGGGCATATCGGAAATACCCCCGGGCTCAGAATAGTGAATCCTGCGGAAATCTTCCCGGGCAAAGAGTCTCTCGATTCCCTTCTCTTGACTGGTGGAGATGTCCAGGCCCTCGGTGTCATAGAAACAGATCTCTGTCACCGAGGGGTTCTCCCTGGACTGGCGGAAGACAACGCCCCCCACCTCACCGAAGGACTGGAGCTTATACCGGAGAACAGGCTCTGGAACCAGGCGCAAGTCCTTTACATTGACCCCCGCCGAGAGGACCCCCCCGATGAAGGCCCGCTTGAGCATCCGGGAGGCCCTGAAAGAATCCCGGCCCGTCAAAATATAGGAGCCTTTCGGCAGAGTGGACCCGTAAGCCACCCCCAGCTTGGCTACAAACTCGGGGGTGAGGTCCATATTGGTGATACCTGTCACCATGGAACTCTCAAAGAGGCGTTTCTTCCACTTCTCCCCCCATATAAGGTTATCGGTGAGAACGGCCCCCTCTTCCAGAACCTTGCTGGGCCAAATCATCACCCCCTCTTTCACCACAGCACCAGCGCCAATGGTGCATCCCTCGGCCACCACTGCTCCCTTCTCCACCATAGCCCCGGCTCCAAGCTTCACGCTGTTGCAAATGACCGCCCCCTTCACCTGGGCATTCTCACCCACCAGCACATTGTCCCATATGACGGAATCCACCACCCGGGCCCGGGGAGCCAGGGCGCAATTACTTCCCAGAACACAGTTCTTGAGATAACAACCTCCACCTACTCGGGTGTTATTGCCCAAAATGACGGCCCCTTCAAACCGGACCTCATCCGCTATCTCCACCTCGTGGCCCACCCTAACGTCCCTACCCACCAGGTCCAGTTTGGTTCCGGGGATCTCCACCCTCACCAAGCCGTCAAAGATATCGTGGTGGGCCTCTTGATAAGACTCTGGATCACCGATATCCCTCCAGTAGTCCTTGGTGTGAAAACCGTACAGGGGCTTATCCTCAGCCAGAAGCTTGGGGAACAAGTCCTTACTAAAGTCGAACTCCTCATCCTTGGGGATCCGGTCCAGAACCTGGGGCTCCAGCATGTAGACCCCTGTGTTTATTGTGTCACTGAAGACCTCCCCCCAGCCTGGTTTCTCCAAAAATTTGACGACCCTGCCCCCTTTATCGGTGATAACCACTCCAAATTGAAGGGGATTCACCACCGAAACCAGCCCCAAGGTGGCCCAGGAACCCTTCTCCTCGTGAAAGTCCTTCATAGCGGTCAGGTCCATGTCCGTAAGAAGGTCTCCAGAGATGACCAGGAAAGGGGCATCCAGATAAATGGCCGCGGCCTTCACCGCCCCGGCGGTGCCCAGGTCCTTGGTAGGGGTGACATAGGTCATCCTGACTCCCCAGTCGGATCCGTCGCCGAAGTAGTCCCGAATCACCTGAGGCTGATAATACAGGAGAACCACCAGATCTAAGAAACCGTGGCGCCTCAGAAGACGCACGATATGTTCCATTATGGGAAGATTCACCAGGGGGAGCATGGGCTTGGGGATGGAAGAGGTGAGGGGCCTGATCCTGGTACCAAAGCCCCCTGCCATTATTACAGCTCTCACACTTTCCCTCCTCCGTAATACTTCTCCAAAAGCCTCCTCACCTCTTCTTTAAGTTCGGTGAGATCCGAGGACTTGATGACATAAGCATCGGCCAGCCAGCTGGAGAAATCATCTTGATAAGAAGAGTAGGCGGAACAGAGGATCACGGGCAGGTTCTTCTTCTCCTTGACGATATGCTGGAGGGCCTCCAGACCGCTCATCTCCTTCATACGAATGTCCAAGATCACCAAGTCCACAGGCTCCCTATTCAGGACCTTCAAGGCCTCCTCTCCAGAAGAAGCTAGCACCACATCATAGCCTTCATCGGTGAATTCCTGCTGATAGAGGAGCCGGATGCTCTCTTCATCGTCTACTATGAGAAGCTTCGCTTTTCCCATGGATCACCCCCCTCACAGAACCTTTTAAAGACCTTCGCCCTCTCTAGACAGCCGCCAGGTGGGGATATCACCCCTCCCTTCCCCCATTAAGCATCCCGTTCCCTTCTCTCCAAGAGCGGTGTCTATTCCCATAGCCCTCGCCAGCCTCTTCCTCTCCATCCTTCAAAGGAAGTCTCACCTTCACCACAGTTCCCCGAGAAGATGAAAGGATCTCCAGCTCCCCTCCATATTCCTTGGCCGCAGTGACACATATGGGCAACCCCATGCCCGTACCCCCTTTGGTGCTAAAGAAGGGGCGAGTCACCTCCTCCATCACGTGTGAAGGGATGCCGTTACCCTTATCCTCCACCTCAAGAAGGGCCGCATCTTCCACCCTTTTCAAAGAAACCTTGATCTCCCCACCTTCAGGCATAGCCTCTATGGCGTTCTTCAACAGGTGCCAGACAAGGGTCCTTACATGTCTTGGATCTACCCGGAGCATGAGGGGCTCGTCATCAAGGAATAGGTGGAAGGTGTGATCTCCTTTCTCCAAAGTCTCCTCAGCCTCCTGAACAGCCTTCTTAACCACCATCCTGAGGTCCAGCCGGGTCTTGGAGGGACAGATGGTGTCAGCAAAGGCAATGAGATCCCTCACCAACTCCTCCAACCGTCTGGACTCTTCGACAATGGTTCTCAGCACCTTCTCATCACTCTTGCCAGTCTTCAACAGGTAGTTAGCCAAGCCACCGATGGCCGTCACAGGATTCCTGATTTCATGGGCCATCTTTGAGGTGATAGAGCCCACCGCTGACATCTTCTCCAGCTTGGTGATGGAATCGTGACGGCACTCCTTCTCCCAGCTGCTCTTTTCCAGCTCCCGGACCTTCTCCTCCAGCTGGCGGTACAGGCGGGCCCTCTCTATAGCCAAGGCCGCCTGGACGGCAAAAGTCTCCAGGGCCCTCACCTCCACGGGGTGGAAGGGATCATTGGAGACCACATTGTCCACCAAAATGCAGCCCAGGAGCGCCTCTCCGCTCCATAGGGGCAACACCAAAAGGGTCCTCACATTCAGCAAATCCAGAAGGCTAGCCAGCTCCGGACAGGTGTCCCTATCCACCAGGGCCGCCTTCCTAGCCTCCAAAAGCCTAACCAGAGGCTCCCGGGGATCAAGGGGAAAGACCAGTTTCTCCAATACGGGACGGAACTTATCCTTGTCCTTGAGGAGGGCCTCCCTTCTACGTAAAAGGTCCCTGATAGAACAGCCCTCTTCTCCCATACAACGCCATATCTCCATGGCTTCGCGATAATCCCTGGGACCTATGGCCCAATAACCCTTCAAAGCATCCCCTTCTGCCAGTAAGACCCAGGCCCGGTTGTAACCGAAACCATCCCCTGCCGTGAGATAGGTGAGGATGGTGTAAATGATCTTTTCAAGATCAGTAGAATCCCTGATGAGGGACGTCACCTCACTCAGGGCCTTTATTCTGCGCTTTCCATGATCCAGTTTTTCTTTGAGACGCTGAATCTCTCCCTGGTCCCCCTCCATCACCCTGGGTAAAAGCTTCATGGCCACTTGATGGGGGGCCTCGCAACTCATCAGGTCTACCATGAGCTTGGGGCATTCCACACACTTCTCTCTCATCCTGGCATTGGGATCCCTCAAAAGGTGGGCCTCCGTATCGGGATCTATATTGGGACACTCTCCACACTCCAATACACCCTTAAGCCAGCACTTCTCCATGGACGCCTCCACCTCCAAAAAGAATGATGGACTCAGACTGTTGGAAAGTCAACATGGAGACAAATCTCCACCGCGATCCCTTCACCCCTGCAAAATCTGTTCAAAAGGGCTCCTAGAAAAAACCGCCCACTTCCACAGAAATTTTCTCAGAAAGAGTCTGGTTTCAAGGTAGAAGAACCATTAGAGTGTGTGCCATCCCCATCGCCCAAGCATCCTAAAACACAGCTCTTAGAAAGACATAGAGGAGCATTGCCAGACCCGCAGTGAAGGGGAGAGTGACTATCCAGGACAAGAAGATATCCTTTAGTATCCTCAAATTGAGAGCCCCTATACCCCTGGCCAGTCCCACCCCCACCACGGAGCCCACCAGGGTATGGGTGGTGGAGATGGGCATGCCCAGTTTGGAACAGACCAACACGGTGGTGGCACAACCGAATTCGGCACAAAACCCCCTGCTGGGGGTGATGTCGGTGATTCTCCTCCCCACCGTCTCTATCACCTTGTAGCCCCAGGTGGCCAGCCCCACCACGATCCCCAGGCCACCCAAAAAGAGCACCCACAAAGGCACGGCAACCCTGACCTGGACAGAAGCCGCTTTCATGGTGCTGAAGATGGCCGCCAGAGGTCCTGTAGCATTGGCCACATCGTTGGCACCATGGGCAAAAGCCATATAGCAGGCAGTCATCACTTGGAGGTACTTGAAGATACCTTCCACCTCCCTGAGTCTCTCCCGGATCTTGGCCCCCGGTTGGATCTTGAAATGCCCCATGGCGTAAGCAGTGAAGACCATTCCTCCAAGGCCTACCACGAAAGCCACCAGTAAGGCCCTGGTGAGGGACAGATCTAGCCTCAGGTTCTTCAACCCCTTATAAGTAAAGGATAGGGTGAGAATGACGAAGACCAGCATCACCAGAAAGGGGGCGTATCGCCGGGTGGCCTTCAATGGATAAGGCTGTTCCAGAATCCTTTTGGAAAGCTGCCGGAAAAGGAGAAAGGAGATGAGGGCTCCCATGATGGGGGAGATCACCCAGCTGGCCACAATTTTGGCCAGCTTTCCCCACTCCACGGCTGAAACCCCATAGGAAACCAGTCCAAAGCCCACCACAGCCCCCACAATGGAATGGGTGGTGGAAACGGGCAGACCCATATAAGTGGCCAACTGAAGCCAGATCCCCGCCGAAAGCAGGGCAGCCAGCATCCCCAGAACGAACTCCCCCTGGACTCCAGCAAAGAGGCGGGGATCAACTATCCCCTTGCTGATGGTCTGGGTGACGTGGGAACCCACCAGCACCGCCCCCAAGAACTCAAAAAGTCCAGCAACCAATATGGCCTGCTTCAGAGTCAACGCCCGGGAGCCCACCGATGTACCCATCGCATTGGCCACATCGTTGGCTCCTATGTTCCAGGCCATGTACAGCCCACCGGCCAGAGCTATCCCCAGAATGACAGTGTTCACCATGGAAACCTCCTCACTTAGAGAGGAACAAGCGGACCCTGTTACACATCCTTTCGGCGTAGTTGGCTATATCCCCCGTTTTGGCCACAATCTTCAACCACAGCCACAGCTCGCCCGAGCTGAATTTGACCTCGTGGGACAAGAAGTTCCGGGTCACCTCCCGCTGCACCTCATCGGCATGGTGCTCCACATCGCACACCTCATCTATCATGGAAATAACCCTTTGGGCCTCTGGACCACTAAAAGACGTCTCCACCAGGAGATCCAGCTCCTCTATCACCTTTGAGGCCAGCTCCACCACCTCCAACACACTGTCCACCAAACTGAGGAGGCATTCCCTAAGTTGAGAGGTGACGGTAAGGTCCTCCTTCAGGGTCATGAGGACGGCCACGTCCTCTGCAGCGTCAGCAATGGCATCTTCATTGGCCAGGATCTCCAAGATGTCGGCCCTGGCCACAGGCATAAGGATCCCCCGGGGCAAGGAGGCCCTCAGCCTGTTCTTGATCTGGTCGGCTTCAAACTCCAAATGGGAGATCCGCTCCGCCATCCTCCTCACCTTCTCCCTGTCCCCATCCAAAAGAGCCTCATAGAGGGGTTTAACTTCAAAGGCGCACTCCTTCACCTTGGCCATCATCTCTTGAAGAGGCTCAAAAGGAGACTTACGGAAGATATTAAAAATCCTCACTTCTCACCTCCAAGATGGGTTCTGTGCCTCCCTTATCTCAGAATAGAACTCCACGCAACCACCCTGTCCCCGGGGGCTCACCCTTCATACCTCAGCGCCTCCACCGGATCCAGTCTACCCGCCTGACGGGCGGGATAGACCGTGGAAATCAGAGTGATGATCATAGCCGACAGAGCAATGATCATCACATCCCTGGGAACGATCTTCACCGGGAGGGTAGTGACGTAATAGACATCACTGGGCAACTGAATGAAATGGTACTTTTTAAGTAACAAAGAGATCCCCAAACCCAGGAGGGTCCCCGCCAAGGTACCCACAGTACCCATGATAATCCCCTGAAGAAGAAAGATGCGGGTGATCATCCCTGTGGTACATCCCATGGCCTTGAGGATGCCGATTTCCCTCTTCTTCTCCATAACCATCATGGAGAGGGTAGAGACGATATTGAAGGCAGCCACCACGATTATAAGGGTGAGGATGAGAAACATGGTCACCTTCTCCAGTTTCAGGGCCGAAAAGAGGTTGCGATTCATGGTCATCCAGTCCCGAGCATAGAAGGGATAGCCTAAACGGGCGACCAGGCGCTGACCCACCTCTTTGGCCTCGTAAATATCCTTCAGCCTGAGCTCCACCCCCGTAACCCCGCCCTGCCAACCCAGAAGACGCTGGGCATCTTTTATAGAGAGAAGGATCAAGTTGGCGTCGAAGTCATACATCCCGGTGTCAAAGATGGCCCCCACCCGGAAATTCCCAAAACGGGGAATAAGCCCCATGGGCGTAATACGTCCCTCGGTGGAGACCAAGGTGATAGAGTCCCCCAGCATAAGGCCCATTCTCTGGGCAAGAACCTTCCCTACAGCGACGTACCCTTTTAAAGACAGGGCCTTCCAATCTCCCTGGATCACAGAAGTGGGGAGGATGGTCACCTCTCCTTCCAGGGCTGGATCCACTCCCCTGATCACCACGCCCTGAGTCCCCAGATCTGTCTTGAGCAACCCTTGGGAAAGGACGAAGGGGGCAGCGGCTACCACACCCTCCACCTCTTTGGCAGCCTCCATCACCTTGTGGGGTTCTTTCACCCGACCCTGGTAGCTCAAGACCACTAGGTGGGCGTTGGTCCCCAGGATCTTCTCCCTCAGGTGGGTGTCAAAGCCCGTCATGACAGCTATGACGGCTATCAGGGCTCCCACTCCCAGGGCAATGCCCATGACAGAAATGCCAGAAGTGAGGGAAAGAAGGCCCCTGCCCCGACGGGGGCGCAGGTAACGCAGGGCGACGAAGGTCTCCAGTCTAGCCATGCTCAAAAGTCAAAAGAGGCCCCCGC
The DNA here is from genome assembly GCA_024274915.1 of Thermodesulfobacteriota bacterium. Taxonomy (GTDB): domain Bacteria; phylum Thermosulfidibacterota; class Thermosulfidibacteria; order Thermosulfidibacterales; family B14-G1; genus B14-G1. The sequence continues at coordinate 23,375 of JAJSAC010000036.1, read as the reverse complement.
CCTTGGCCCTTTGCCTTTGGCCCCTGACCTTAAGCCTTCCCATCCCTGTCTCCCTCTACACCGCCTTCCGGCCTCAAAGTGGGGAAGAGGATAACATCCCGGATGGATGGAGAGTCCGTAAGAATCATGACCAGGCGATCTACACCAATGCCTTCCCCCGCCGTAGGAGGAAGACCATACTCTAAAGCCCGGATGTAGTCCTCATCCATACGATGGGCCTCTTCATCTCCCCTGGCCCGCTCCTTAATCTGCTCCAAAAAGCGCTCCCTTTGGTCCACGGGATCGTTGAGCTCCGTGTAAGCATTGGCCACCTCTTTGCAGGCCATGAAGAACTCGAAACGCTCCACCATTGAAGGGTCATCCTCCTTGCTCTTAGCCAGGGGAGAGACGTCCCTGGGGTAATCGTACACAAATGTGGGCTGCACCAGGATGGGCTCCACCCTCCGCTCGAAAATCTCGCCCAGCACTTTGCCGAAAGTGGCCAATTTCTCCTCGTCAATCTCCAATTCCCGGGCATACTCCCGGGCCTTGGCTTCCTCCTCCAGCACTTTGGGAGGCACCTTTCCCAACTCCAAGAGGGCCCTGCGAAAAGTAATGCGCCTATAGGGAGGACTCAGGTCCAGAACGTAATCCCCGTATTCCACCTGGGTGGTACCCAAAATCTCCCTGGCCAGGGTAGAGACAAGCCCTTCGGTGAGGTCCATAAGGTCCATATAATCGGCATAGGCCATATAAAACTCCACCATGGTGAACTCGGGGTTGTGCTCCGTGGAGATGCCCTCGTTGCGGAAACACTTGCCCAACTCAAACACCCTATCAAATCCCCCTACCACCAGCCTCTTTAGATACAGCTCTGGAGCTATACGGAGATAGAGATCTATATCCAAAGCGTTGTGATGGGTGACAAAGGGTCTGGCGGCAGCACCACCGGGAATGGGCTGCATCATGGGGGTTTCCACCTCCATGAAACCCCGGCTCACCAGGAATTCCCGGATCTTGCGGATAACTTGGCTCCGAACCACAAAGACCCTGCGGGAATCCTCGTTAGCTATGAGATCCAGGTAACGCTGGCGGTAGCGGAGTTCCACATCTTTGAGCCCATGCCACTTTTCCGGCAGGGGACGCAGAACCTTAGAGAGAAGGGTCACCCCCTGAACCCTAAGGGTGAGCTCCCCTGTGCGGGTCCTAAAAAGGGTACCCTTTACCCCCAAAAAGTCCCCCACGTCCAGCTTTTTGAAGACCTTGTTGTAAAAATCCCTACCCACCACGTCTCGTTCCACCAAAATCTGGAGCCTGCCCGTGTAGTCTCTCAGGTGGGCAAAGGCTATACGCCCATGGATCCGGAGGGACATCATGCGCCCCGCTAGAGTGAACACCCCAGCCTTCTCTAGCTCGGTATCATCTTGCTCTTCCCCATAAGCCTCCACCACCTCTCCCAGGGTGTGGCTCACCTTGAAGCGGTTGGGATAGGGATTTATCCCCATCTCCCGGAAGGCCTCCACCTTTCTCATCAGGTCCTGTCGGATCTTGTCCAGGGTTTCCGCCATGGTTTCTCTTCCTCCCTAGCAACAGAATGCGCGCCAGCGCATCCACGCACTTTCACCTCAACACATCCACACATTGAAGAATGGGTTATGGAATAGCCCCTGGTCTCCAGGTTGTCAAAGGGTAAAGGTTTTCCCCTTTGAGCAATCCCTTTTCAGAAGCTATAAGGGTGCCATGAAGAAGGCAGTGGTTGTTCTACCCAACTGGCTGGGAGATTTTATCATGGCCTTACCCTCCCTCCTGGGCTCCCTAGAGGAGGGGATACTCCTTCTACTGGGGCCCGGGCCCTTCTATTCCCTCTTGGAAGGGCGATATCCCCCGGACACCTACCTTGCCCTAACCAAAAAAGGATGGGGAAAAGTCTTCCAAGGAGCCTGTCTCCTCCTCACCAGACCTGTGGACAGGGCAACGCTACTGCCCAATAGCTTCCTGTCGGCCCTTATGTGCCTGTTGGGAGGGGTGCCCCGGACCTGGGGACTCCCCACCGACGGCCGAGGCTTCCTCCTCCACAGGAAGGTGACCCTCCCCCAAGGCCCCCTTCACCAGTCCCAAGTCTACCGCCACATCCTGGAAAATGCTGGCCTATACCGCCCCTGGGAAGGACCCCTCATTCATCCTCCCCACCGGGCCCGGGAGAAAGCCCAAGAATTATGGGAAAGGGAAGGCCTAGAAGGAGAAGAGACACTGGTGGTCCATCCCTTCTCTTCCAAAGAGCCCCGGACCTGGCTCCCCAGCAGATTCCAGGAAATCATTCAGCGTCTCGCCAAAAAGGGTCTCAGGGTCCTCCTCCTGGGGAGCCCCATGGAAAGGAAGAAGGCCCAAGACCTGGTAGCGGGAGTGAAAGGGGTCATAGATATCACAACCCTAGACCTGGGCCTAGGGGAAATGGCCGTTCTCTTGGAAAAGGCTTCCCTTTTCATAGGCAACGACAGTGGCCCCGGCCATCTAGCGGCCGCCGTGGGCACTCCCACCATCACCATCCATGGATCCACAGCCCCCCACCTCACCGGTCCCCGGGGAGAAAAGGCCCATCACATCTGGAACGCTTTCCCCTGCTCTCCCTGCCGAGAGAGGTTCTTCAGAGAGTGCCAACCAGCCCAAGAGAACCGACCCCCTTGCCTGGAAGCCATCACCGTGGAAGAGGTATGGGAAGAGGTGGAGAAGGTGCTGGGGGAAAAGGGCTAAGGGCAGTGAAAAAGCTAAAGGAGGGAGCAAAGAGGGGCAAACTAAAAGGGGGAGCCTCTTGAAGCTCCCCCGGTCGTTATGCAGAGGTTCCAAAACTTCAATAGCGGTCTAGCCGGGCCATCTTCTCCTGCATCTTGCGCATCTTCTTTCTAGCCTTCAGCATCTTCCTGCGCCTGCGCTGAGTGGGCTTCTCATAATACATGTTCTTTTTAATCTCCTTAATAAGTCCTTCTTTCTCTATTTTCTTCCGAAGCTTTTTCAGCGCAGCATCCAGATCATTCTCCACCTTAACAAAGGCGTTCACTACATTAGCCATACGGGCCCCATCCCCCCTTTCCATGCCAGATTGGTAAAGGCAAGCATAAATAACGTAAATTATGTAAATTGCTAAGTCAAGCCTTTTCCCGGCCCAAGGGTGACATTTATTCAGAGAACCTCCTTGCGCCCCTCACCGCCCCTTTGCATGATGTCACCCCAATTCCTTGTACCTTGTGCATAGGAGCAGAAGTGCTTATAACAACTTCAGAAATCCATATCAAGGGAGAGGTTCAAAATGGAAAGAGAAGAGGCCTTGGCCCTGCTCAAAAAGCGGGTAAAAAACAGAAACCTCCAAAAACACTGCCTGGCCGTGGAGGCCGTCATGGGGGAGCTGGCCCGCCATTTTGGAGAAGACGAAGAGCTTTGGAGTATGGCAGGACTCCTCCACGATCTGGACTACGACGAGACGGCCAAGAACATGGCCCGTCACGGCTTTCGGACTGTGGAGCTTCTCCAGGACAAAGATCTGCCCCAGGAGATTCTCCACGCCATCCTAGCCCACCCTGGTCATGTGCCCAGGGAAAGCCTTTTGGACAAGGCCCTGTATTGCGCCGACCCCGTAACGGGACTCATCGTGGCCGCCGCCCTCATCCACCCCTCCAAAAAGCTGGAACCTCTGGATGTGAATTTCCTCATGAACCGATTCAAAGAAAAGCACTTCGCCCGAGGAGCAAACAGGGAACAGATCCAGGCCTGCCATGAACTAGGACTCTCCCTGGAAGAGTTTCTGGACATTTCTTTAGAGGCCATGAAAAGCATCTCCCAGGAGCTGGGCCTTTAAAAACTCTTGGGGCTCCCCCGTACAAAAGGAGGTGCACATGGAAAAGAAGCTGGGAAAAGTGGTGGTGAAATTGGAGGAAGGAGACATCACCGAGCTGGCCACCGATGCCATAGTAAACGCCGCCAACAACCACTTCTGGATGGGAGCGGGAGTTGCTGGAGCCATCAAAAGGAGAGGCGGAGAGGAGATAGAAATAGAGGCTGTGACTCAAGGCCCCAGGCCAGTAGGTGAGGCCATCGTGACCAGCGCAGGCAGGCTTAAGGCCCGTTATGTCATCCACGCCGCTGTCATGGGGCAAGACCTGGCCACCGACGCAGAAAAGATTCAGGCTGCTACCTACAACGCCCTCCTTAGAGCCCACGAACTGGGATTGAAATCCATCGCCCTTCCCGCTCTGGGCACCGGCGTAGGAGGGTTCTCCTTGGAATCAGCCGCAAAAATCATGTACCAGGCCGTAGGGAAGTTCCTTCAGGACCACCCTGACACAAGCCTAGAAGAAGTGGTATTCTGCCTCTTTGGCAAAGAGGCCTACAACGCCTTTGCAGGGGTCATGGCCTCTTGGCTGGCATGAGCCAGGGCCTCATCCAGAAGGTGAACCAGTTCCTTCACCCTAAAAGGCTTGGAAAGAACCCTATGGGCCCCCAAGGACAGGGCTTTCCTCCTGTAGGGCTCAGGGTTCCCCGAAAATAGAACCACATGGGCATGGGGAACTTCCCTCACCACCTCAGGAAGGGCCTCGATTCCCCCCTTTCTGGGCATCACCGCATCTAGCATCACCAGGGCTATCCTGTCCCCCTCCCTGCGCACCAGCTCCACCGCCTCCTCTCCATCACTGGCCTCCAGGATACGACAGTGAGTCCGTGAGAAAACAGCCTTCAAAAAGTCCCTGACCATCTCCTCGTCATCGGCTATTACTACGACCCTCTCGTCCCCCATATTTATGCCCCCATCTTCCCCCAAAACTGGGCCGCCTTTTCAATATGGCTGGCCCTTCAACAATCCCTCGGGCTCCATTGCTACCCCCAGTCTTTGCATGTATAAAACCCACATGCGAAAACCCAGTGTTACTAAGCATTTAGCACCATTTTTGACATAAGTCAACCCAAAAATGGGCCTTTTGCAGGAGATTTTTTATGGGAAATTTCTATAACAATGGGGAGAAAAAGGCAACCCATAAATCCTTGGCAACCCCACCCGTCCCTGACGGTAACCACCTGAAATCTCTAAGGAAAGAGATTGGTTCCAGGATAAAAGAAATATGTAAACAATCGAGACTCAGCCAAGAAGCCTTTGCCCGCTCCCTGGGGGTTTCAAAATCGGCACTTAATCGGTATATTAGCGGCAAAAATGAGCCCAAAGCCTCAGCTATTAAACTGCTTTTAGATAACTTCGGGGTAAACCCAGCGTGGCTCATTACTGGAAGAGGCCCCCAGTACTTTAAAGGGGTGGAAGAAGAAGGTATCCTCTACAGTGCCGGAGGCAGGGAGGACGCCGCTTTAGAAGAAGTGGTGAAAAAGCTCTTTCAACAACCAGAACTGGTCCAGATCCTGCACAAACTCTTCAAAACAGACCCCTCTCAGAAGGAAACTTTAGAAGCTTACCTCATGGCCCTGGAGATAGCCCTCCGGGCCCAGGAAAAAGAGAAGAGAAAGGAAGGAGAGGAAGATGAAAATTCTGGGCATGGTTTGTAGTTTCCGCAAAATGGGGAACACAGAGATAGCTGTAAAGGCAGGTCTCACAGGGGCCCAAGAGGCCGGAGCCTACGTAGCCATGATGCGTCTCACCGATTATAAGATTGAACCGTGCCGAGGCTGCATGACCTGCGTTTTCAAGAAAGCACCCTGTCCCATCCAAGACCAGGCCCACCAGGTCTACAACACCCTCCTGGAATACGACGGACTTATCCTGGGAGCACCCACCTACATACTGGGACCCACAGGTCTCCTGAAAACCCTGCTGGACAGGGGAATGGGCTTTATGTACGGCTACGGCCGGAGGCTGGAGGGGCGCCCCGCCCTGTCCATGGCCACAGCGGGTATCCCAGGATGGGAAACCTACGCCCTGCCATTGAACGCCCTTTTCCTCAGGGCTCTAGGTTACACCATAGTGGACCAGTTCATGGTATACGGCCAGGGCCCTGGAGAGGCTGTATACCATCAAGAAACTTTGGAACGAGCCAGGGAGAAGGGAAGGGCTATGGTGGAGCAGATCTCCCAGGGGAAGGTGGAGTACCTGGGAGAGGAGGGCCCCACCAGCTGCCCATACTGCCATAACTCCCTTCTACTCCTTGGCAGTAGTGCAACGGTTAAATGTCCCAATTGTGGAATTGTAGGAAACATCAAAACCACAGCCAAAGGGATTTCCGTGGAATGGGCACCCACCCCTGACCGCTGGACAGAAGAAGAGGTGATCCGCCATTTCGAATACCAGGTCCTGCCCTCTGGCCCAAAATTCATAGAGAGGAGACGGGAGATCCGGGAAAGGACCGCCCCTTTTCGCCAATTCTCTCCACCCTCCCCCGGAAAAGAGTGAACTATGGCCATAGGCAGAAAAGGCCCCTTAGGCTTCTGGCCTGTGGTGGCCATTGGAATAGGGGGCATGGTAGGAGGGGGGATATTCGCCGTCCTGGGACTGGCGGTGCAGCTGGCCCAGGGAGGAACTCCCCTGGCCTTCCTGATGGCAGGATTGGTAGCCCTCGTAACTTCTTACTCCTATGTGAAGCTGTCCATTGCCTTCCCCAGTGAAGGGGGAACGGTGGAGTTCATCAACCAGGCCTTCGGTCCCAGCCTCTTCACCGGCGGTCTCAACGTCCTCCTGTGGCTCAGCTACATCGTCATGCTCTCCCTCTATGCCTACGCCTTCGGCAGCTACGGGGCTAGCCTTTTCTCCAAAGCCACCCAGCCTTTCTGGAGACACACCCTCATTACAGCCATAATAGTGGCACTCACGGGTCTCAATGCCCTGGACGCCGAGGTGGTGGGTAAGGCTGAAGAGTGGATCGTGGCTTTCAAGGTGGTCATCCTTCTATTTTTCGTAGGCGTAGGGCTTTGGAGTGTAGACCCAAGCCGACTGGTCCCCTCATCCTGGTCTCCGCCCCTGGAACTCATCACAGGGGGCATGATAATCTTTTTGGCCTACGAGGGCTTTGAGCTCATTGCCAATACCGCCCGGGACGTGAAGAACCCTACCAAGACCCTCCCCCGGGCCTATTACACGGCGGTCATCTTTGTTATCGCCCTTTACGTCATTGTGGCCCTGGTCACCGTGGGTAACCTGCCTCTCAGCCAAATCGTAGCCGCCAAAGACTATGCCCTAGCCGCTGCTGCCAGGCCTTTCCTGGGGGCCTTTGGCTTCACCCTCATAGCCATCGCTGCCCTCCTCTCCACGGGCTCGGCCATAAACGCCACCCTCTATGGCACCGCCCGGGTTAGCTATATCATAGCCAAAGAAGGGGAACTGCCCGAATTTCTGGAAAAGCGGGTTTGGAGCAAGCCCCTGGAGGGCCTCATCATCACATCGGCACTCACCCTCCTCGTGGCCAACCTGTTCGATCTGTCCAGCATCTCCATGATGGGAAGCGCGGGGTTCCTCCTCATCTTCGCCGCCGTCAACGCCTCCAACTACAGGCTGGCAACCAAAACAGGGAGCAAGCCTTGGGTGGCCCTCTTGGGGCTAGCGATGTGCCTCCTGGCCCTGGCAGCCCTAGTGTGGCAAAGGGCCACCACCCACCCCAAAGAGCTGTGGGTCCTGGCGATTATGGTGGGTCTCTCTTTCGCCATAGAGGCCGGCTACAGGGTCCTCACGGGCAGAAAACTCCAGCCCACATTTGTCAAGGAAAGGTGAATAGGGGCCGGGCGCTTCAACTCCGGCCGTGGCCAGTGGAGGGAGAAGCCCCCCTGGAGAATAACTCCACCACCCTCTGGGGCAGATCGCCCCGATTCTCCAAAGTCACTTGCCAGAGGGACAGCTTCTCCTTGAGCCTGGCCACCAGGAGGTCCCGAGACTTCAAGGCTATGGTGGCCAGAAAGGGAACCCCCGGGTCCAGGGCCACTTCTTCTATCCAGGCCCTGAATTTGGAAGACAAGAGTTCCATTTTGCCGATCTCATCCACCACCAGGACCTTGCCAGGGGCCCACTCCTCTCGAAGACGGGCCACCACTGCCTCCAGGAAGGTGAGATCCACCCCGTACCGAGAGACCCTAAATGGAGAGGCCAGCCCCACCCTGGCCAGCCAACCCTCATCTCCCCAGGTGGTCACCAGTCGAAAACCCACCCTCCTGCCCTTTTCTCTCACCTCCAGGGTATAAAATCCCAGGGTCCTGTTCCCCAGGACTTCCAGTACCCTCATCACCACGGTGGTCTTGCCCACCCCCGGAAACCCCGTGAGAAGCAGCTTGGAAGCAGGGATCCCGGACGACGGATCAATGCCGAAGGATGGTCCCCTCTCTCCAGTACCCATAGCCTCCTCCTTGATGAAGTGGATGGGAAGAAAGGCAAATGCGTGGCGTAAATGGGTAGATGAGAAACAAAAGGCATTGGGAGTTGTACCCCCCTCCTCTTCTGGTTAACTTACCGACCCATCCACTCACAAACTCATTAACCCATCCTCTCCTTCCCCCTTTTGCCTCTACCTCCCCAATCTGGTAATACTCTCCAAATCAGGAGGTGTCTAAATGGGTCAAGACAAAAAACTGAACCTGGTGGTATCAGGGGAGGATTTCTCCGGCTGCTATACCAACCTGGCCACCTTTCGTCATACGGAAGACGAGTTCGTCATGGACTTCTTCCTGGTGGTAGAAAACGAGGGGAAGCTGGTTTCCCGCATCATCACCAGCCCCCGCCACGCCAAGGCCATCCTCATGGCCCTAACGGAAAACGTGGCCAAATACGAGCAAAAATACGGGGAGATAACCTTCATCCCCAAGGACAAGATGACTTGAACGAGGAGGATTAGCGGTGGAGTACGAAGCCGTCATAGGTTTGGAGGTGCACGTACAGCTTAAGACCAATTCCAAGGTTTTCTGCTCCTGCTCCACGGAATTTGGAGCCCCGCCCAACACCCACACCTGTCCCGTGTGCCAGGGCATGCCAGGGGTCCTGCCTGTGCTCAACCGAAGGGTGGCAGAGTACGCCATCAAAGCGGCCTTGGCCCTCAATTGCCAGATAAATCCTCTTTCAGTCTTTGCCCGTAAGAACTACTTCTACCCCGACCTACCCAAAGGATACCAGATATCCCAATACGAACTCCCTCTGGCAGAGCACGGTTATCTAGAGATCGAGACACCCCAGGGCAAAAGGCGGATAGGAATCACCCGCGTCCACATGGAAGAAGACGCCGGTAAAAACGTCCACGGGGAGTTCGGCGATCCCCACTCCTACGTAGACCTGAACCGCACCGGGGTGCCCCTCATCGAAATCGTGAGCGAACCTGACATCCGCACCCCTGAAGAAGCCCGCCTCTACCTCCAAAAACTGCGCACCATCATGCGCTACATCGAGGTCTCCGACGCCGACATGGAAAAAGGGGAGCTCCGCTGCGACGCCAACATCTCCATCCGGCCCAAAGGGGAAACCCGCCTGGGCGTCAAGACAGAGCTGAAAAACATGAACTCTTTCCGCCACGTCCAGAAGGCCCTAGAGTACGAGATAAAACGCCAACAGAAGGTCCTGGAAGAAGGGGGAATCATTGTCCAGGAAACCCTTCTTTGGAACCCCCAGCTAGGGGCCACCGAGACCATGCGCTCCAAGGAAGAGGCCCACGACTATCGGTACTTCCCCGAACCTGACCTGGTCCCCTTGGAGGTGAGCCAAGAGTGGCTGGAAGAGGTAGCGGCCTCCCTGCCCGAGTTACCCGACGAAAAGAAGGCCAGGTTCATAGAAGAATACGGCCTCTCAGCCTACGATGCCGAGGTCCTCACCTCCGCCCGAGAGATGGCTGACTTCTACGAAGCGGCCGTAAAGGCCCATCCCGACAACCCCAAGGCCCTAGCCAATTGGGTCATGGTGGAACTCCTGGGCCGCCTCCACGCTGAAAACAAGAGCCTCCTGGAAGCCCCCGTGACTCCCCAGCAAATAGCCCAACTAGTGGCCCTGGTGGACAAGGGAACCATTAGCGGCAAGATGGCCAAAGAGGTCTTGGCCAAGACCTATCAGACAGGCAAAGATCCCCAGCAGATCGTGGAGGAAGAGGGTCTAGTCCAGCTCAGTGACGAATCGGAGCTGGAGGCCATCGTGGAGAAGGTCCTGGAGGACAACCCTAAAGAGGTGGAGAAATATCTGGCGGGTAAGACCAAGATTGTAGGCTTCTTTGTGGGACAGATCATGAAAGCCACCAAAGGCAAGGCCAATCCCCAGGTGGTGAATAAGATTCTCATCAAGAAACTCCAAGAGAAAGGGGAACAGCAGTGAAGCCCAAAGTCCATCAAGGCATAGAGAAACTGGTGCCCTACGATCCGGGGAAACCCATAGAAGAACTCCAAAGAGAAATGGGCCTGGAGCGAGTCATCAAGCTGGCCTCCAACGAAAACGCCCTCGGTCCATCTCCCAGGGCCCTGGAAGCCCTAGAGAAATCCTTATCGGAAATCCACCGCTACCCCGACGGCAGCTGCTATTACTTGAAAAACAAAGCGGCCGAGAAACTGGGAGTATCCCCCCAGCACCTCATCTTCGGCAACGGCTCCAACGAAGTGATAGAGCTCCTCATGCGAACTTACCTCCGTCCAGGAGACAAGGTGGTTTATGGAGAACCCGCCTTCATCGTCTACAAACTCATCTCCCTAGCCATGGACATAAAGGGCGTGGGCATCCCTCTAAAGTATCTAACCCACGACCTAGAAGCCATGGCCCAGGCCATAGATGGTGACACCAAGATGGTCTTTGTGGCCAACCCCAACAACCCTACAGGCACCATGGTGACCCACCAAGAGGTCATGGCTTTTCTGGAGGTTATCCCAAGGGACGTCATAGTAGTCTTCGACGAAGCTTACATAGAATTTGTGGAGGACCAGGAGAGGTTCCCCAAGCTCCTCCCCCTAGTACTGAAAGAAGACCGCCCCTTGGTACTCATGCGCACCTTCTCCAAGATCTACGGCCTGGCGGGCCTACGCATAGGTTACGGCATCGCCCCTACCCAGATGATCAACTACATGAACCGGGTACGCCAGCCCTTCAACGTCAACTCCCTGGCCCAAGCAGCAGCCCTGGCGGCCCTGGACGACGACGAACACGTGGAACGTTCCCGAAAAATGGTCCAAGAGGGAAAGAGATTCCTCTATGGGGAACTCAAAGGCCTGGGGCTGGAGTATGTGGCCTCAGAGACCAATTTCTTCCTCATCCACGTGGGCGATGGGAAAAGGGTGTACCAAGACCTCCTGAAAAGGGGTGTCATCGTGCGGAACATGGCGGGCTATGGCCTGCCCCAGTACATTAGGGTCACCGTGGGAACACCGGAAGAAAACGCCATCTTCATCAAAGAATTGAAGGTCCTCATGGAACACCGGGAGCGCTATGGTCTACCCCATGGGCTCCCCGGCGAAAAGGGTGTTCACCTTTGCCACCGAGCCTTTAGCACTAACGGTCAATGAAATGAAACTGATAGACAACCTCCTAGTGGTAGGTATGGGTCTCATGGGGGGATCCATCCTTAAGGCCGCCCGGGAGGCAGGCGTGGCCAAGAGGCGCTTGGGGATCGATAGGGATCCCGACACGGTGAGGAAATCCTTGGCCATGGGCATCATCCACGAAGGCTTCACCCAGGCCCGGGAGGTTCCCCCGGGTAGAACACTGGCCATCCTGGCCACCCACCTGGACGCCTTCCGGGAAATGACAGAAGAGCTTCTGCCCCACCTACCAGATGAGGTGGTGATCACCGACGTTGGCAGTGTGAAAGAGGCTGTGGTGGAGGAATTATCACCCATCTTGGCCACCCGGAACATCCCCTTCGTAGGAGGACACCCCATAGCGGGCACGGAGAAGTCGGGGGTGGAAAACAGCGTAAAGGACCTCTTTGCAGGTGCCCGGGTGATCCTCACCCCCACACCCGAAACCCCGCGGGAAGCCCTAGAGCTGGTGAGGAGGTTCTGGCAGGCCTTAGGGACCAGAGTAGAAGAGATGGACCCCCAACATCACGACACTGTCTTCGCCGCTGTAAGCCACCTGCCTCATGCCGCCACCTACGCCTTGGTCAAAACCATGGGCGACGCCGAAAAAGAGCTGGGAGACCTCCTGCGCTACTCAGGAGGCGGTTTCAAAGACTTCACCCGCATTGCCGCCAGTAATCCCTGGATGTGGCGGGAGATCTTCCGCCTCAACAGAGATCAGGTCCTGGCCTTTCTGCGCCGCTTCCACACCACCCTGGAAGAGATGGAAAGGCTTTTGGAAGAAGAGGACTGGAATGCCCTGGAGGCCATCATGGAAGAGGCCCGCTGGATCAGGAGGGGGCTGGACTGAAAGGGCCCCCTCCTGTCACGTCTCCCCAAAGGCCCAGTTACGTGACGACCGCCGGCACACCTCTCATAGAAAAGGCCAACGGTCCCATTACAAAGCGGCTTTATATCCACCGGGAAATGATGTATTTGATTAAGTATGAAAAAATCTGTCAAAAACTGGCTGGAATCTGCTCGATATGACCTGGAAACCGCCGAGCATATGTTTAGGGCCGGGCGGTACATCTACACCATCTTCATGTGTCACCTTGCTTTAGAAAAGGTACTAAAGGCAAAAATCCAGGAGAGCAGTGAGAAGACCCCCCCCAAGACCCACAATCCGAGGTACCTGGTAAAGTTAAGTGGAACGGAGCTACCAGAGGACAAGTTGATATTCATAAGCAAACTCAGCGACATAAGCGTTCCCACCAGGTACCCGGAAGATTTTGATAGGCTCATCACCAGCTACCACAGAGACGTTGCCCGTGAATACCTCGATAAAACAAAGGAGATCTTTGCATGGATGAGAAACTCCTTCTAGTCATAAAAAGAGTGAAGGCGGCCCTGGAGGATCAGGGAATCCGTGTAGAAAAGATCATTCTCTTCGGATCCCGGGCAAAGGGCACGGCAAAGCCACACAGCGACATTGACCTTGCCGTTGTCTCTAGAGACTTCCAGGGGATGAACCTCCTGGAGCGGCTTGAGACCATAGGAACCGCTATGGCCAAGGCCAAGATATGGGAGCCCATAGAAATCAAACCCTACACCCCAGAGGAAATAGCTTCCCAGGGTAAGGGAACCTTCGTCGGGGACGAAATAAAACCGGTGGGGATAAACGTCTAGCCCAAACTACTCATTGCCAGCAAATGATGGGGGAAAAGCCTTTATCGGGAGCAGAGGACGGAACAATTGGATAATTCCACAGTTATCATATCACCTAGAACCACACCCCTCACGGGCACCTTCCGGGTGCCGGGGGATAAGTCCATCTCCCACAGAGCCCTCATCCTTTCTGCCCTGGCTCGGGGGAAGTCCAGGATAGAGGGGCTCCTGGAGAGCAGGGATACCATGGCCACCTTGGAGATCCTCCGCCACCTGGGAGTGGAAATAGAAGGTTCCCAGGGCTCATACATGGTGGAAGGCAACGGGATGGAAGGCCTCCGGGAACCCCAAGACGTGCTCATGGCCCACAACTCTGGAACCACGGCCCGCCTCATGCTGGGGGTCCTGGCAGGGCGACCTTTCCTTTCCGTCATCACCGGGGACGATTCTCTGCGCCGACGTCCCATGGCCCGGGTGGTGAACCCCTTGAGGGAGATGGGCGCCACAATCCTGGGACGCCAGGAAGGAAACCTCCTCCCCCTGGCCGTGAAGGGGGGCAAACTCAAGGGCACAGTCCATACCCTCCAGGTGGCCAGCGCCCAGGTGAAGTCGGCCCTCCTCTTGGCAGGTCTCACAGCCAAGGGGAAGACCGTGGTGATAGAGCCCCGCCAAACCCGGGACCACACCGAGAGGATGCTGGCGGCCCGGGGGGCGGCCCTGGAGAAAGAGGGAGACCGCATCACCATAAAACCAGGGGAGCTCAAAGCCATGAACGTGAAAGTGCCCGGGGATTTCTCCTCGGCGGCCTTTCTCGTCACCGCCGCCCTCATCATCCCCGAAAGTCACATCCGTATCCTGGGGGCGAATCTCAACCCCACCCGCACGGCCTTCCTCAAGATGATCTGGGAAATGGGGGGACGGGTGAAAATCCTCCAGGAATGGACGGAGGGAGGCGAACCCGTGGGAGACCTGGAGGTGGAATACTCACCTAACCTGGCAGGCATCCGGGTAGACCCAGCAGATATCCCCCTGGCCATAGATGAGTTGCCCCTTCTGGCCCTCCTGGGGAGCCTAGCCCGGGGCGAGACCCGCCTGGAGGAGGCCCAGGAACTGAGAGTGAAGGAGAGCGACAGAATCGCCGTCACCGTCTCCCAGATGGCGGCTTTGGGAGCCCAGATCCAGGAGCTGCCCCACGGATTCGCAGTCAAGGGGCCTGTGGAGCTTAAAGGAGGCAGGGTCCACAGTCACGGGGACCACCGCATGGCCATGCTCCTGGCCCTGGCGGGACTGGTGTCCCAAAAGGGGGTGGTCTTGGAAGGGTCCGGGGCCGTGGATGTCTCTTTCCCTTCCTTCTTCACAGACCTGGGTATTGAGAGGGGCACCTGCCACCGCTGAAATGGGCCCCCCAACCCCATCGTCCCCCGTCTCCCAGGTAATGGAAAGGGGAGGGAGGAACGCACTGGCCCTCATAACCATTGCAAAAACCATAAAAGGGTCTATATTGCCTTTTGGCCTTTGGAAAAAGGCCCAAGATACCCATCCCCTCCTCCCAAGGGACCCTTCCTTCTGGGGTCCCTCACTTTTTATTTTTATTCTACTCCGGGACCGCCTTGCAGCCTTCCAGCCCAGAGGATACCATCTAACAGGGAAGCCCTATGGAAGCTGATGGAATCAAAAGACTTCTGGAGTTCCTAGACCGCCCCATCCAGTATGTGAAAGGGGTAGGCCCCAAGCGGGCAAAGATCCTGGCCCGCCTGGGCATTGCCACCGTGGAGGACCTCCTCTTCCTCCTGCCCAGGGAGTATGAAGACCGAAGAACCATCCTCTCCATCCATCAGCTGAAGCCGGGAATGAAAGGCCTCTTCATGGCCCAAGTATGGAGCGCCCGGGTGACAGGGACCCGCAAACCCATCTTCGAAGTGGTCTTCAAGGATGCCACGGGCATCGTGAAAGGCAAGTGGTTCCACTTCCGCCGGGATCAGATGGAGAAGACCTATCAACCTGGCAGAAACGTTCTGGTCTTTGGAGACATCCAGCTCAACCGCTACGAACACTGCCTGGAAGTGATCCACCCCCAGGTCGACTTCGTCAAGGAAGGAGAAAAGAAGAAAGGACACGTGCTCCCCGTCTATCCCCTCACCGAAGGACTAGGCCAGCGAGAGCTAAGAAGGATCCAGGTCCAGGCCCTAAAAGATCTAAAAGAGGTGAGGGCGGAATACTTGCCCCTTGAGCTCTTAAAAGAGAAGGGGTTCCCCACCTTCTACAAGGCCCTCCGGGAGATCCACTACCCCCTGGAAGAAGAGCCCCAGCACTTGAGGAACAGGAAAAGTCCCCACGTGCGACGGTTCATCTTTGAAGAGTTTTTCTTCTTCCAACTAGCCCTGGCCCTAAAAAAGGGTGAGGTGGCCAAGGAACGGGGCATAGTTTTCCAGGTAACGGGGCCTAAGTTTAAAAAGCTCCTCGAATCCCTGCCCTTTACCCTCACAGAGGCCCAAAAACGGACCTTGGAAGAGATCCGGGGGGACATGGCCTCCCCCCACGCTATGAACCGCCTTCTCCAGGGAGACGTAGGATGCGGCAAGACCATCGTGGCCTTCCTGGCCATGGCCGTGGCCGTGGACTCGGGCTACCAGGTGGCCATGATGGCCCCCACGGAGATTTTGGCGGAGCAGCACTTCCTGGGCATGAGGGAACGTCTGGCCCCTCTGGGCATCAAGTGCGCCCTCCTGGTGAGCGGTCTATCCAGGCGGGAGAGGGAGATGGTCCTCTCAGCCTTGGGCTCTGGGGAGCTGGACGTGGTGGCGGGCACCCACGCCGTCATTCAGGAAGACGTGGAGTTCAAGAGATTGGGGCTGGTGGTTATAGACGAGCAGCACCGCTTCGGCGTCCTCCAGAGGGCCACCCTTAGGGCCAAAGGGGAAAGGCCAGATCTGCTGGTCATGACTGCCACCCCCATTCCCCGGACCCTGGCCCTCACCCTCTACGGCGACCTGGATGTGTCCGTCATCGACGAAATGCCCCTGGGACGCCAACCCGTCAAAACCAAAGTGGTTCAAGAAAACCAACGGGAGAAGGTGTACCAGTTCATTCGAGAGCAGTTAGGGGCAGGGCGCCAGGCCTACATCGTCTATCCCCTCATCGAAGAGTCGGAGAAGCTCCAGCTCCCCTCGGTCCTGGAGATGTATCCCAAAATCGCTCAGGCCTTTGCTCCCTACAAGGTGAGCCTCCTCCACGGCCGTATGTCCCGGGAGGAGAAAGAGCGAATCATGAGGGAGTTCAAGGAAGGGAGGATCCATCTCCTGGTCTCCACCACCGTCATTGAAGTAGGCATAGACGTGCCCAACGCCACAGTGATGATGATCGAAGGGGCCGAGAGGTTCGGCCTCTCCCAGCTCCACCAGCTCCGAGGCCGGGTGGGCCGGGGTAGCCACGCCTCTTACTGCCTCCTCATGGCGAGTAACGGCCCCAGCCATGTTTCCCGAGCCAGGTTAAAGGTGATGGAAGAGACCTCCGACGGATTCCGCATCGCCGAAGAAGACCTGAAAATCCGGGGCCCCGGAGAGTTCCTAGGGGTACGCCAGTCGGGACTCCCTCCTTTCAAGGTGGCTGACCTGGTGAGGGACGCTGCCATCCTTCAAGAGGCTCGAGAGACAGCCTTCGCCCTGGTGAAGGGAGACCCAAGGCTGGAAGATCCCCAACACCGGGGAATCCGGGAGATGCTCAAAAGAAAGGGCTACCACCGGGGCCTGGAACTCATAGATGCGGGATAATTGGGGAGAACACGGAGAAACCTAAAAACTACAATAGAATCAGCACTATACGCCTGAAAAATCCGAGGGAGCAGCCCTCATCTCCACCATGAGCCTGGCCACCCTTTTTCTGCCAATTTCAATGCCCATGTCTACCAACTCGGCATGGACCCTGGGAGCACCATAGGTTCCTTTGGGGTTCGCATGGATCTCTCGTATAAGGCCCTTGAGTCTTCTGTCTTGGGTGGCTCTCCTGGATAGAGAGCGACGGAGCCAAGCGTAGTACCCGCTCCTGGAGACAAAAAGCAGGCTACACATAAGGGCCACGGGATATTTGGCCTGGTTGGCTTTCACGAACCGAAGATTTGGGAGGTATGGATTCGGTCTCCCGTGCAAACCAGGCCGCGGCTTTTGCCAGAATCTCTCTTTCCAGGCGCAGCCGCCTGTTCTCTTTGCGGAGCCTATTGAGCTCCTCTTTTTCGGGAGTGGTGAGGCCGTTGTTGCTGATACCCTCGTCCAAATCGGCCTGGGCCACCCAGGTGGCAATGGTCTGGGCCGTGGGCTCAAACTCCCTTGCTAGCTCGGCAGGACTTCTACCGGCTCTCACCAGCTCCACTATTCGCCGCCTGAACTCCGGCGGGTAAGGCTTTCGTGTCCTTGGCATAGTGAACACCTCCTGTAGTTAGTACGCAGGTGTCCACTAAAACGGGTCAACTCCACTTTCCAGAAAAAGAAAAGGCATCTGTCTACATAACTGACTCCGAACAGGGGATAAAAGTGAACAAGGACCATAAGCCCCGATAAGAAACACCAAGATTCCGTGGCCCTGCCACCAATATCCAAAATTGCATGTGACTCTCAACTAGGCCTCACGGCCCCATTAGCTCCTCCAGCAACACCGTGGCGTAAGAGCCTGCGGGCAGGAAGAAGGAGAGGATCAGGGAATCACCCTCCTGGTCCACTTCCACCTCCCGGGGTGTCACTCTCAAAAGACGGCGGGTGCCCGGGCTCCTGAAGGGTTTGAAGACCTCCAGGGTGAGGCCCTCCTCCTCCAGAAGGGCCCTCTCCTTCTCCCCCGGCACCCCCTGGGCCATCCACAGTTTGCTACCGTATATGGGACCGGTGATGTCTATCTCCCCGGCCTCCAACCGGCGGGAGTCGGTCTCTGGATCCTCCACCGTGAAGAGGCCCCCCGTCTCCCGCTTCTTGGCGATGTCCCCTTTCAACGCCCTTAGAAAGAACCCATGGTCTATGCGCCAGTCCAGATACTCGTTGAAGAGCCAAGCCCCCACCGCTGAAACCAGGAGCCGAGCTTTATAGGGCGACAACCTCCTCCGCCTGCCCCTCTTGAGAAGTTCCAGCCCCTGCCGGACATTTCTGGCATCCCTGCCCCACCTCTGGCCATGGTAGTAGTTGGGCATACCCTGGGTGGCAAGAACTTCCAGCTTGGCCCTGACCCGTTCCAGAGCATCTGGGACAACGTCTCGAACCACCACCCTAAAGCGATTACCCCTCAAATGGCCTACCCTGAGCTTGTTTGTGTGACGGATCACCTCCAGGATCCTAAAACCCCGAGTCTCCAAAGCTGACAGCCTCTTCTCGTCCACCTTGGCCCCCGGCAGAGAAAACCACTGGAGGGTGACGGCCGCGCGGTCTTTCATCCCAGCATAGCCCACCTCCTTCTGACTCAACCCCAAGGCCCGGCAAAAAAAACCCACCACATCCAAGGTGGTGGCATTCACCTTCTCCACCTTCACCAAAAGATGCTCCCCATCCCCGGAGAAAGGATAGAGGGGCACCTCCTCCACCACAAAGTCCCGGGGAGCATCTTTTATCCGCCCCCTTATACCGGGCAAAAAATCCGTTACCCTCCTCAACGTATCCCTCCAAAGAGTGGGAAAATTCTGACACAAGGGAAGTGCCTTGTCCAAGGAGAATGTAATCTAAAGCATGGACTACAAACCGGTTAAATCATCTTCACTAAAAAACCTGCTTTCACATAAAGACCCATCTTCCAGAGGGATACCTTGCCTCTCCATCCTTGACCCTCTGCCATCTCCTGTATAGATTTCTACTATCAAACAACCATCGTTAGAGAGGAGGGGTGTCATGAGAAAGGCATTTTTGTCACTGGTGGTAGCATGCACTATGGTGGGGTTCCTCTTCGTACCCGGCCAGGCCAGGGCCGGCAGAGGTAAAATCAAGATTGGCTCCGTCTACATCTTCTCGGGCTTTGCAGCCACCTATGGCCAGTTCGCAAAGCAAGGGTTACTTCTGGCCGTGGACGAGATCAACAAGTCGGGAGGCATCCTGGGCAAGAAACTGGAAGTCTACTTCGAAGACTCTCACGCCAAGCCCCCCATAGCCCTTCGGGCCATCAGAAAGCTGGTCTACGAGAAGCACGTGGACTTCCTCATCGGCCTTGACAGCAGCGGTGTGGCCAAGGGCGTGGTCCCCTACCTCAAAGAGCTCAAGGTTCCCCTCATCATCACCCACGCTGCCACTCCAGATGTAACGGGCTCCCAGTGCAACAAGTACACCTTCAGGGTGAGCGTCAACATCAACCAGAACGTCATGGCCGCCGCCAAGATCGCCGCCCAGACCAAGGCGCTGAAGTGGACCACTGTGGGCCCCGACTACGCCTTCGGCCACCAGTCCTGGGAGTACTTCCAGAAGTACCTGAGCAAGCTCAATCCCAAGGCCAAGTTTATGAAAACCGTGGCCTTCCCCAAGATCGCCACAGAGGACTACTCCCCCTATATCACCTCCATCATGGCAGCCAAACCCGATGGGGTTTTTATCTCCCTGTGGTCGGGTGACCTAGTGAACTTCGTGAAACAGGCCAACAAGATGGGCTTCTTCAAACAGGGATACACCGTTCTCATGTCCCTGGGTGCAGCCACCGAGGTTCTCTACGCCCTCAAAGACCAGATGCCCACAGGTCTCTGGGTAGGCACCCGGTACTGGTTCCTGGCCAACGACACCCCCGTAAACAAGCACTTTGTCGAGGCCTACAAGGCCCGCTACGGCGTCTATCCCAGCTACAACGCTCAGAACGCCTACGCCGCCGTGTACGCCCTGAAGGCTGCCATCGAGAAGGCGGGAACCACGGACAAGATGGCGGTCATCAAGGCATTGGAAGGTCTCACCGTGGAAGTCCCAGCAGGTAAGATTCACATCCGCCCGGGCGACCATCAAGCCGTCCTCAATGTCACTTGGGGCAAGACGGCAGCCGATCCCAAATACCCCATTCGCATTTTGAAGCCCATGGTCATCTTCAAAGGTGAGGAGGTGACACCCCCGGTGTCAGCCACAGGCTGCAAGATGCGATAGAGATGCCAGGCAAACGGGTGGGGCAGTACTGAATGGCAGGGCATGCCTGGGCCCCAAGAGACCACGAAGGGGGAATGCCCCACCCCAGGAACACATCAACACAAAATTTGTGCAGAAAAGACCGTGCCTTTGCCCCGGTGTTCCGATAAAGTCATGTAAGGGAGGACTCAATGTCCTCCCTTACATGTGCAGGAGGAGAGATGGACACCCTACTGATTAACATTCTCAACGGCTTGTGCTACGGCATGCTCCTCTTCATCATCTCCATGGGCCTCACCATCATATTCGGAGTCATGGGGGTTCTCAACTTTGCCCATGGCTCCTTCTACATGCTGGGGGCCTACCTCTGCCTATGGCTGGCCCCCCATATCCACAACTTCTGGCTGGCCCTCCTGATAGCCCCCTTTCTGGTGGGAGCCCTTGGAGCCCTCTCAGAAATGGCCCTCTTGCGCCCCCTTTACGGCAGGGACATCTCCTTCCAGCTCCTTCTCACCTTCGGTATCCTCCTCATTCTGGACGACGCCGTGAAGCTCATCTGGGGACCGGGTTACCACAGCATAGAGGCCCCCAAGGCCTTATCAGGCACCGTGCAAATCCTGGGGAGCACCTACCCCGTCTATAGCCTCTTTATCGCCCTCCTGGGGCCCGTTATCGCCACAGCCCTGTGGTTCTTCTTCCACAAGACGGCCTGGGGCAAGATGATCCGGGCGGCGGCCATGGACCGGGAGATGGCCTCGGCCATCGGTATCAACGTGCCCCTCCTCTTCACCGCCGTCTTCTTCTTCGGGACCCTCCTGGCAGGCATGGCAGGGGTCCTGGCTGCTCCCCTGAGGGCTATAGGTCCCGCCATGGGCGACAACATCATCATCGCCGCCTTCATCGTTGTGGTGGTAGGGGGACTGGGCAGCTTCCTGGGGGCCTTCATAGGGGCCATCATCCTGGGACTGGTGGAGGCCCTGGGCATCCAGTTTGTGCCCCAGATCCAAATGGCCCTGCCCTATCTGCTCCTGGCCCTTATCCTACTGGTGAGGCCTAGAGGCCTTTTTGGGAGTGAATAGATGGAGAAGGGCAAAAGCCTCAAACTGGCTGCTCTGCTGGCAGGGGCCCTCTTTCTCTTCATCTTTCCCCACTTCGCCGGGGTCTTCGCCGTTCTCCTCCTCACAGAAATCCTCATCTTCGCCCTCTTCGCCCTGAGCTTCAACCTCCTCTTTGGCTACACGGGTCTCCTCTCCTTTGGCCACGCGGCTTTCTTCGGCTTGGGGGGCTATGCCATGGCCTTTATGGTTCAGCACTTCCACCTTTCCATGCTACCCGCCCTGGCCATCTCCACTATAGTGGCTGCCCTGGGAGCCGCTATCATCGGCTTCTTCTCCATCAGGAGAGACGAGATCTACTTCGCCATGCTCACCCTGGGCTTTGGCATGATGATCTTCACCCTGGTACACCAGTGGCGCAGCCTCACAGGGGGCAGCGACGGCATTACAGGCTTCGAGGTACCCGTCTTGGACCTCCTGGTGAAAAAGCTCTCTCTTTTTTCACCCTGGGCCTACTACTACTTCAGCCTGGTGGTGTGCCTCCTGGGCGCCATCCTCCTGTGGCGCCTCACCCTCTCACCTTTTGGCCTAATCCTACGGTCCATGAGGGAAAACCCAGAAAGGGTCTCCTTCGTGGGGATTGATATCAAGCTCTATCGATGGATCGCCTTCACCGCAGCGGGGCTCATGGCGGGAGTTGCGGGGGCCCTCTTCGCCCTCTACGACCGCATGGCCTCCCCCAGCATGGTCCATTGGACCATGTCCGCTAAGCCCGTCCTCATGGCTATACTGGGAGGCCCAAGAGTCTTCCTCGGCCCAGCCCTTGGAGCCCTCATCTTCTATCTCCTGGAACACTTCATCACCCAGTACACCCAATCCTGGATGATCTTTCTGGGGGCCATCCTGGTGCCAATCGTCATCTTCTTCCCCCAGGGGGTTCTGGGCACCCTTATCGCCTGGGCACAACGATTGATAAGGAGGGAGGGCCATGGAGAATGATGTCATCCTCTCGGTGAAGGGCCTTTCCAAATCCTTCGGCAAGTTTTACGCCCTCAGAGACGTCTCCGTGGATGTGAAGAAAGGAGAGATCACAGCCCTCATCGGTCCCAATGGAGCGGGCAAGACTACCTTCTACAACGTGATTACGGGCAAATACAGACCCACTACGGGAAGGGTGGTATTCGAGGGTCGGGACATCACGAGCCTGCCCGCCCACAAGGTTGCCAGGCTGGGTCTGTGCCGATCCTTCCAGATCACCAACATCTTCCAGGAGAACACCGTGGAGGAAAACATTCTGGCCTCCTTGGTGGCCTACCATAGAAAGGGCCTCAGCCTCTTCAAAGGCCTGGGCTCCTACAGGGCCCTCAGGGAAGAAGCCCACCGTATCCTGGAGATGTTGGGCCTAGCCGCCCATGCCCAAGAGGTAGCCAAGAACCTGGCTTACGGCGACAAGCGGCTGGTGGAGATCGGCATCGCCCTGGCCAGTCATCCAAAAATGATCATGCTGGACGAGCCCACAGCGGGCATGACTCCCGAAGAAACAGAGCGCATGGTGAAGATGGTCCAGAAGCTCTTTCAAAAAACGGGCATCACTTTCCTCATCACGGAACATGACATGAAGGTAGTCTTTTCCATAGCCCACAAAATTCTGGTCCTCCACCAGGGGTGCCTCCTGGCCCAGGGAAGTCCCCAGGAGATCCGCAACAATCCCCGAGTTCGGGAAGCCTATTTAGGAGGAAGCCTGGATGCTTGAGGTGAAGGAGATCCACACCTACTACGGCGACAGCCATGTCCTCCAGGGGGTAAGCCTGGAGGTCCACAAGGGGGAAGTGGTATGTCTATTGGGCAGAAACGGGGCAGGCAAGACCACCACTATAAAGAGTATTATAGGCCTGGTACCCCCTCGCCAGGGGACCATCATCTTCATGGGGAAAAAGACCACGGGGCTACCCCCCCACAGGATGGTATGGAAAGGCATGGCCTACGTGCCTGAAGACCGCCGGGTATTCCCCGATCTCACCGTAGAGGAGAACCTGGAAGTGGCCCAGATCGCCTCCCGAAGGAAGGGCAAGTGGTCGGTGAAAGGCATCCTGGAGGTCTTCCCCATGCTAGACAACCTCCGCCACCGCAAGGCGGGTCACCTGAGCGGAGGAGAGCAACAACTACTGGTCATCGCCCGGGCCCT
>JAJSAC010000004.1 GCA_024274915.1 Thermodesulfobacteriota bacterium | reverse complement strand
GGTAACCTCCGATAATCCCAGGAGCGAAGATCCCATGGCCATTATTCGGGATATCCTGGAAGGGGTTAATGGGGAGGCCTTGGTAGAGCCCCAAAGGGGTAAGGCTATTCGCAAGGCCCTAGAGGGGCGCCAGCCCGGTGATGTGGTCCTCATAGCCGGTAAAGGGCATGAAGACTATCAGATCATAGGAGATGAGGTTTACCCCTTCAGTGATAAGAAGGTGGCCGAGGAGGTGATGGAGGACCTGGGATGGCGCTGACACTGGGGCGGTTGGTTCAGAGTATGGGGTGGAGCTATCTGGGCCCCCCCACTTTATTGGACTTGCCTTACCGGGGTGTATCCATAGACAGTCGGAGGGAGTGCAAGGACAAGATCTTTGTGGCCCTCAGGGGAGGGCGCTTTGACGGCCACACCTTTGTCCTCCAGGCATGGGAGAAGGGGAGTCCCCTGGCCCTGGTGGAGAGGGAAATGAATGTGCCCTGTATCCCGGTTACCAGGACCCTTGATGCTTTCCAGTCCTTGGCCTCTTTCTTGTTGGACCTGTGGTCTCCCACAGTGGTGGCTGTGACGGGTTCCAGTGGTAAAACCACAACTAAAGACCTTATAGCCGCCCTCTTGGGGAGGCGATACAGGGTCCACAGGACCGAGGGGAATTACAACAATCTCGTGGGCCTTCCTTATACGGTGGCCAACATGGCCTCTGATATTCAGGTGGCAGTGTTGGAGATGGGTACCAACGCTCCGGGTGAGATAGCCCGTCTGGGAGCCATTGCTAGGCCCCATATAGGCGTTTTGACCAATGTGGGGAGGGCCCATTTGGGACCGCTGGGGGGGATGGAGGGGGTGAGACAGGCCAAGGGAGAGCTTCTGGGGGGTATTAGGCCTGGGGGGCTTTTGGTGTATAATGTTGACGATCCTTTCTCTCGTCATCTGGCGGCTTCCTTTCCTCGTACCCTTTCTTTTGGTCTGGAAGGCGGGGATGTGAGGGCCAGGAATCCCCGTCTTGAAGAGAGGGGAGGGGATTGGCTCACCGTCTTCACTGTAACGGTTTCTGGGGTTTCCGTGGAGATGGCCCTTACCATGCCAGGGATTCACCACGTCTACAACGCCTTGGCAGCGACGGCTGTGGCCCTGGAGATGGGTTTTTCCCTTGGTGAGGTTAGAGAGACCCTAGCCACCTTTGAGGGTCCAAAGCGGAGGATGACTTTCCGTCGATGGCGAGGTGCCATGGTTTTGGATGATGCTTACAATGCCAATCCTGATTCTACCTGGTGGGCCCTCAAGACCTTGGTATCTCTCCCCGCCAAAAGGAGGTTGGCCCTGCTAGGTTCTATGTTGGAGCTGGGGGACGAGGCTGTACGGTGGCACCGATGGGTGGGCCGAGAAGCTGTGGCGTTGGGTGTGGACTGGGTGGGGACCCTGGGGGAAGAGGGCCGAGAGATTGCTGTGGGAGTGGAGGAGGCGGGGGGAGAAGCCCGGGTTTTTTCCCACCATGAGGAGGCGGCTTGGGTTTTGGCGGGGGTGCTGGGAGAAGGAGATGCTCTTCTGGTTAAAGGCTCCAGGGGGGTGATGATGGAGCGGGTCCTGGAGTTGCTAGGGGTGGAATGATGCTCTGGAAATTCCTCTACGATCTTCACATTTACTTCTTCCCCTTCAACGTATTTCGCTACATCACCTTCCGAACAATCTACGCCACGGTTACGGCCCTGGTGATCTCCCTTTTGCTGGGTCCCTGGATCATTAGGAAACTCCGGGAGTATCGGGTGGGGCAAGTTATCCGGGAGGATGGTCCTGCCAGGCACTTCAAAAAGAGGGGTACCCCAACCATGGGGGGTATTCTCATCATTGTCTCTGTCATCTTTTCCACCCTTTTGTGGGCCGATCTCTCCTCTCCTTTGGTGTGGGCTGCCCTTCTCGCCCTAGTGGGTTATGGTGCTATAGGTTTTTGGGATGATTTCCTTAAAGTGAGGCTCAAGCATTCCAAGGGTATAGGAGCCAAAAAAAAATTTCTCTTCCAGGTGGCTTTGGCTCTGACCCTGGCTTTCTTTCTTTATGGAAAGTTGGGTGTCCATTCCACCGACCTTTTGGTTCCCTTCTTTAAGAGGATCTCTCCCCATCTGGGCCTTTTTTACATACCTTTTGCCCTTCTGGTGATTGTGGGGACTTCCAACGCTGTGAACCTCACCGATGGCATGGATGGTCTGGCTATTGTCCCCGCCACCATTTGCTTTGCCACCTACTCGGCCATAGCTTATCTGGTGGGACATGCCCGTTTTGCCCAGTATCTCCATATCTTCTATGTTCCAGGGGCGGGGGAGTTGGCCGTTTTTTGTGGGGCTTTAGTGGGGGCAAGTCTGGGGTTCCTTTGGTTTAATTCGTACCCGGCCCAGATGTTCATGGGGGACACGGGCTCCCTTGCTTTGGGGGGCGCTCTGGGGGCCGTGGCCCTCATCACTAAACATGAACTCCTTCTGGTTATAGTTGGAGGCATCTTTGTGGTGGAGACTTTGTCGGTTATTCTTCAAGTGGGATACTTTAAGCTGACTGGAGGCAAAAGGATCTTCCGTATGGCTCCTATACATCACCACTTCGAACAGAAGGGTTTGCCTGAGCCCAAGATCATCGTTCGATTCTGGATCATTTCCCTCGTTTTCGCTTTGATTGCCCTCTCTACCTTGAAGTTGAGGTGAGGCGTGGGTGTTGTCCTGGTTTTGGGTTTGGGTGAGTCGGGCTTTTGGGCCTCCCGCTTGGTCATGGAGGTGCTCCGTCATCCCCTGTTAGTGATGGACGACAGGAAGGACGTGGAGGCTAAGGCCTTGGATCTGGCAGAGAGGGCCAGGGCTCTGGGTATTCCCTTTGAGGCCCGATTTGGAGGTAGGTTTTCCCTCCCTTCGGATGTTTCCCAAGTGGTGGTTAGTCCTGGGGTACCTTCCCGCCATCCCTTGCTGGTAGAGGCCCAAAAACGGGGTGTGAGGGTGGTGGGCGAAATGGAACTGGCCTTCACTCGAGTTTCCTCTCCTGTGGTGGCTATAACGGGTACCAACGGGAAAACCACGGTGACTTCCATGCTGGTGCATCTCATGTGTCAGGGGGGCATGGATGTGTGGATGGGGGGCAACATTGGAACCCCCCTTTCCCGTATGGTGGTGGAGGGGAGGAGGCCGGAATGGGTGGTGCTTGAAGTGAGTAGCTTCCAACTGGAGTGGGCGGAAAGGTTTAGCCCTGGCGTGGGTGCCATTCTCAACATAGGCGAGGACCATCTGGATAGACACGGCACCATGGAGGAGTATCTGGCTCTGAAGCTTGGGATGGCTGCCAAACAGGGTAAGGAAGACGCTCTCCTTATAAACATAGATGACCCCTTGCTTCGGAGGAGTGAGTTTGGGGAGTGTAGACTGTTTCATTTTTCTATACTCACTCCCGTGGAGAGGGGTATGGGGGTGGAGAATGATACCATTGTCTGGAGGGACGGGGTGGAAGAGACCCTGGAAGTGGGTGCCTTGCCTCAATGGGTCCGGTTTCACATGGACAATGTGGTGGCGGCCTTGGGCCTGGGCCGAATAGTGGGTCTTTCCATGGAAGGGATGGCGGCTGCCCTGGAGACTTATGCCCTTCCTCCCCACCGTCTGGAGTTTGTGGCAGAGAAGGGGGGGATCCGCTTTTACAACGATTCCAAGGCCACCAATCCCCCGGCGGTGGTCCGGGCCTTAGCTTTGGTGAAAGGTTCTATAGTGCTCCTCATGGGCGGTAGAAACAAAGGGTTTCGTTTCACTTCCCTTAGGGAGGCTGTGGAAAAGAGGGTCAAAACCCTGGTGGTTTTTGGTGAAGCCAGGGAGGAGATAGCAAGGGATTTACGGGACACAGGAGTCCCCATTATAGAGGCGGAGGGACTGGGCGACGCAGTGGCTTGGGCTGTGGATGTGGCCAGAGAGGGTGACGCCGTGCTCCTCTCGCCTGGATGTGCCAGTTTTGATGAGTTCTCTTCCTACAGGGAGAGGGGGGGCTTTTTCCGAGAAATGGTACTGAAAACCTCTTGATTTGTGGGGAGCTTTGTCTAATAACCCTTAACGTAGGTAGTGAATACAACCCAGGAGGTGGACCATGGCAGTAGTGAGAGTAGACGAGGATCTCTGCACTGGTTGTGGGGTGTGCTCAGATATGTGCCCCGATGTTTTCGAGTTGGAGGATGACGTGGCTAAGGTCAGGATGGAAGAAGTGGAGGATGATCTTCTAGACAGCGTGAAGGAGGCTGCTGAGTCCTGCCCCGTGGAAGCCATCATTGTGGAGGAGTAAAGGTCGTTTAGGAAGCTTTTGGAAGGGTTACGATTTTATCTTTCACATTTCCTTGGGGTGTGGGAAAGAGAGGGGTTCCTTGATTTATGAGGGCCCCTCTCTTGTGGTTTGTCTACCTCTTTAGTGACCGGGCTTGGAAGGGAGGCTAGGTATTTCTGGTTCGGAGGGCCATGTTGAGTAAAGAATCTTCCCCCCTTAAAGAGGCTTCTTGGGGTCCTTATCCCAGGATCATACCTCGTTCCGAGCATTCCCTTTCCCGTAAAGATGTGTGGCCCGAAGCTCTCAAGGTGATCCGGCGGCTTTCTAAGTTTGGCTATACGGCTTACTTGGTGGGAGGGGGTGTTAGGGACTTGCTTTTGGGCAGAAAGCCCAAGGACTTCGACGTGGCTACAGATGCCACCCCCGAGGAGGTAAGGAAACTCTTCAATAATAGCCGCATCATAGGCCGGCGGTTCCGCTTGGTCCACGTCTACTTCAAGGGAGGAAGGATTGTAGAGGTTTCCACTTTCAGAAGGGCCCCTGAACCTCATGAAGTGGAGTCCGCTGAGGATCCCAGAATGATCAACAACTTTTATGGATCGCCCCATCAGGATGTGATGAGGAGGGACTTCACTATTAACGCCCTTTTTTATAATCCCGGCGACTTTACCGTTATAGACTATGTAGGGGGATGGGACGACCTGCGCCGCAGGGTCATAAGGTCCATAGGAGACCCGCGGGTTAGATTTGCCGAAGACCCCGTGAGGATGACTAGGGCGATAGAGTTTGCCAGCCGTTTGGGTTTTTCCCTTTATCCCCGGGTGGCGGAGGCCATTAGGGAAGAAGGCTGGAGGATATCCCAGGCCTCACCGGAGCGTTTGAGGGAGGAGGTATTAGGTATCCTTCTCAGCGGGGCATCGGGCAGGTCGGTGAAACTCATGGCCGAGTTGGGTCTGCTATACCATCTCTTTCCCCATGCCAGTGAGGCAATCCTGCCTCACCTCCAGGAAGTGGTCACTCTCTTGGTGAGGGCCGACGGTTCTCTTAACCGGGGTATGCCCTATGCTCCTGCCCAGTTCCTTTCCCTCCTTCTTCTGCCCAGGATCAAGGCTGCCAAGCCCTTCGGCGCCAGGGTAACTCTGGGGGAGGTAATGGAGGAGATTTTTATGGTGACCCAGTCCCTGAGGGAGGATTTGCCCCTTCCCGTACATCTCCTCCACACCATAAGGGAGCTTCTTCTGGGCTTGTGGAGGGTGGTCCGGGGGCCTAGATCCCGAGGGGCCAAACGCTTTAGGGGTGGAGACTATTTCAAGGCTACCCTGGACCTTTTCAAGGTGGACACCCTGGCCTTTAGAGATGACAAGCCCCTGTTGGAACCTTGGCTGGAGGAGGTTGGCAGAAGAAGGAAACTTCCCTATAGAAACCGCCCCCGCCGCCGTTGACCCCTGAGGTGCCCTGGGTGTAGAAAAAGGGGCCATGAGATTCCTTCTTGTTCACTATAACGAGATTCCCAAGCCCATGGTGTCCTCATCGGTGGTGACCCTGGGCAACTTTGATGGGGTCCATCTGGGGCACCAAGCGATTTTTAAAAGAGTTGCTGATAAAGCCAAAGAACTGGGATTGCCGTCGGTTGCCCTCTCTTTCTATCCCCATCCCTTGAAGGTCCTTAGGCCTAGTGAAGCTCCCCTTATGCTTCTCCCTCTGAAAGAGAAGGCGAGACTCTTGGAAGCAATGGGTTTGGATCACTTTCTTTGTATTTATTTTACCAAGAGCTTTGCATCCTTGGAAGCGGAGGAGTTTGTAGAAGAAGTATTGGTCAAGGGGCTTAATGCTGAGGAAATCTTTGTGGGAAGGGACTACCGCTTTGGTAGAGATAGAAAGGGGAATGTAAATTATTTGGCTGAGTTAGGTCAGAGGTTTGGATTCCGTGTTAGAGTGGTGGACCCTGTGGTGGTGGATGGCATCCTGGTCAGCAGTACCAGGATCAGGAGGATGCTTTTAGAAGGTAGGGTGACTGAGGCTATGAAATTTCTGGGTAGACCATATAAGCTATTAGGTAGAGTGGTAAAAGGGGTGGGCAGAGGAAAGAGTTTGGGTTTTCCTACTGCCAATATCGAGCCGGATAATGAACTGATACCAAGGAATGGAGTCTACTCAGTAGCCGTTGAAGTGGGGGGAATGACACACCCCGGTGTGGTGAATATTGGATTTAATCCCACCTTTGAAGACGACAAAGAGGTGAAGGTGGAAGTACACATAATTGACTTTTCTGGCGAGTTGTATAATAAAGAAATTGGTGTTCTTTTTTTGAAAAGGATAAGGGGTGAAGTTAAGTTTCCTTCTCCTCAGTTATTGGTGAGACAAATAAGAGAGGACGTGAAGGAGGCCAAAGGGATATGGCAAGAGTTCTTCTCAAAGTTCGGGGGCTCCCCCTCCCCATCCTTTTGGTCTTTATAATCTTTTCCCTGAGCCCTTTACCTACTAAAGCTTATTCCAGGGCCCACCTTTTTTGGTTAAAGAGCGTACGTCACTGGACAGCCCCTGACCACACTAGGGTGGTGCTTGATGTGACTGGTCCTGGGAAGACCAGGGTATTTGGGCTTTCCAGGCCTGCCAGGGTAGTGGTTGATATTGAAGGTATGAAAGTCAAGGCCCCAGGTGTGGAGAGAGTGGGGGATGGGGTGGTTAGGGAGGTACGGTGGGCCCCTAAAAAGAGGGGAGTCCGGGTGGTGTTGGTTCTTGAGGGGGATCTAAAATACCACTTCTTCTACCTGAAGCCCTTTATGGGCAGGGCAGCCCGTTACGTGGTGGATGTGGAAAAACCCGAGAAGGTGGTGGTTCAGGAGAAGCGTCAGAGGGAAGAGGCCGCTGCCAAGGAGAAGAAGGAACGACACTTCATTGTTGTTATAGACCCGGGTCATGGGGGGGACGATCCCGGGGCTATTCATAACGGTATTGTGGAGAAATGGGTGGTTTTCTCCATAGCCAGGAAGCTGGCCAACCTCCTAAATTCCATGCCAGGATTTAGGGCATATCTCACTAGGAAAGGGGATTACTATCTGCCTTTGAGGAAGAGGGTGGAGATTGCCCATGACTACAAGGCCGACCTCTTTATCAGCATCCATTGCAACGCCGCCCCCAATCGTAGGGCCAGAGGGGTGATGGTCTTTGCCCTCTCTAGCAGGGGAGCTACAGACAACGTCTCCAGGATGCTGGCCCGGATAGAAAACACCGCGGACATGCTGGAGGTGGAATTTACAAAAAAGCGGGAGGTGAACTACATTCTCTTGGATCTGGCCCAAGACTATTCCCGTGTGGAGAGCGAGAAATTTGCCCGTTTGGCTTTGGGGAGCCTTGTGAGGTGTACAGGGATGCCTAAAGGTGGGGTGAAAAAGGCCAGGTTCACCGTTTTGAAGAATCCTGGTATCCCGTCGGTATTGGTAGAGATAGGCTTCCTCACCAACAGAAGGGAGGCCAGGCTTCTGAGGTCTAGCCTCTTCCAGACCAGGGTGGCCATAGGGCTGGCCGATGCCGTGGAAGAGTATTTCAAAGGCAAGATGAAGGCTCCATCCCCCGAGGTTATGATGGCAAGGGCCCGGGAGGCCCCTCAAAAGGTTGGTTCCTCTGCTTCCCAAAAGGAAGAGAAAGCCTCCAAAGTACCTTCCAGAATAAGGGTGGCCCACTCTTCTTCCAAGAGGAACAAAGCCTATCGTCGGGTGTCCCATCGGAGGTGGATCATTCATGTGGTGAGAAAAGGGGATACCCTGTGGGAGATCTCCCGGAAGTACGGAGTGAAAATAAAGACCATATTGGTGGCCAACGGGTTGAGGAGGTCTGTTATCTATCCGGGCCAGCGCCTGGTCTTGCCCCTTACCCGGGTCACTACCCTATAGGGTTTCTCCTAAAGGATGCCCCTCTCTTTTAGGCTTACGTACCCCCTTTCCCCCAGGACGAGGTGATCCAGTAGATCCAGCTCCATGAGCTGGCAAGCCTCTTTTATTTTTCTGGTAACTTCCATGTCACTGGGACTTGGAGTGGGGTCTCCCGAGGGGTGGTTGTGGGCCAGGATAATGCCCGCAGCATTGCATAGCAGAGCTGGGCGTATCACCTCCCGGGGGTGGAGGGGACTGGAGTTCAAGCTTCCCATGCTCACCACCTCTTCCCTGATTAGCCTGTTCTTCACGTCCAGATAGAGGGCCCTCACGTGTTCTTTTGGGAGATAGGCCATGCCCTTCAAGTACTCATATACTTGGGTTGGGGTTCTAAAATGGATTTCTCTTCCTTTTTGAAAGAGGCGTCTTCCCAGTTCCAAGGTGGCAATGAACTGGCAGGCGTGGACGGTGCCCAGACTGTAGAGGGTTTTCACCTTGTCCACGGTGAGGTCCTGTTCCAAGAAGGCAGGGTGATACTGGTCCATGATGCGGTGGGCCGTCTCCAATACCCCTTCTTTTTTGGTGCCCCTTGACAGAATGATGGCCAGAAGTTCGTAGTTCCGGAGGACGCTGGGACCGTGGGCTATAAGTTTTTCTCGGGGTTTCTCCTCCCAGGGGAGATCTTTTATCCTTATGACATACTCGTTCACAGTCCTTATCCCTCCTGTAGGATGTGTTATACTTTACCTTCAGGTTGAGGAAGGGGCAAAGGGTTTTACCCCTTTCCTTGACCATGGAAGGGTTATTTTCTAGAAGTCTTTTTATAAAAACTTTGGTTGTGGAGGGAGGAGGTATGAGGAAGGTATTGGGTGTGGTTTTTTTGTCTTTACTCTTTGTTGTGTGGTTTCTGGGAACAGTTTGGGCCATTCCCACTGTCCTTACTGTGAGAGTGAGAGCTCACGATGCCAAGTTTGTGGGTTCTGCCGTGGGTGGCCTCAAGGTGGCTGTGAAAGACTACTTTACGGGTCGGCTCCTGGCTACGGGTGCCATTGAGGGTGGTACAGGTGACACCAGAGTGATCATGAAAGAGCCTGGAACTCGGGGTAAAGTCCTCTCTGTAGGTAAAGGCACGGCCAAAGTTCAGTTCACCCTTGACCTAAAGGAGCCCATGAAGCTCCTCATAGAGGTAACGGGTCCCATGGCTGCTGGACCCAATATCCATAGGGAAGTGAAGACCACCTGGATCGTTCCGGGTCAAGATATAAAAGGGGACGGAATTCTATTTGAACTTTATGGCCTCATTGTCCATGTCTATCTTCCCAAACCCCACGAGTTCTATCCCCTGGGTCAGAAGGTGACTATTGGTGCCCAGGTGACCCCCATGTGTGGATGTCCTGTGAGGCCTGGCTTCCTGTGGGATGCCGACGAGTATCGCGTGAGAGCCTGTGTTTTTCTTAAGGGCAAAAAAGTGGCCGAGGTACCTTTGAGGTATGCTGGTAAGATCAGTCACTTTGAGGGTTCCTTCACCCCTAGGGTAGCGGGGGGTTACAAGGTGGTGATCACCGCCTGTGACAAGAAAAACAACCAGGGGGTAAGTGTCACGGGCCTGGCAGTGGTATCTCCCAAAAAGTATCGCGTTATTCTGGGTGAATAACCCTGTTCTAAGGCCCGGCCTCCAGGCCGGGCCTTAGAACACGTCTTTCAGGAGTAGTATGGCCACTAAAAATAGGACTGTGGCAAATATGTAGCGTACTCCTTTGGGCTTCATTCGTCCCGCCATTAGGCGGGATCCCGCTTGGGAGCCCACCAGCACTGCTGCTATGGTGGCGATGCTCAGGACAGGGTAGAAATGAGCTCGGGGAAGGTGCCCCAAAAAGGCTGATACGGCGGCGCAGGTGACAATTAGGGAGGAGGTGGCTGCTGCAGCCTTGGCCTCTAGGCCCGACATAAGGAGGATGGGCACAATCATGGCCCCTCCGCCCCTACCGGCGAATCCCACTACCAGGCCCAAAATGGAGCCAGCGGTGACCCCTAGGATGAGCTCGGCCTTCTTGGATTCCACCTTTTTTTTGGGTTTCCAGTTGGTGGCGGCTAGGAAGGCTCCTGCCAGGGTGAAGAGGGCAAAGACCAGGATCACCAGCTTGGTGGATACCTTGAAGTTTATGAAGGCTCCTATGGGGGCGCATAGGATCATGGTTAAGGCGAAGGGAATGGCCAGGCGGACGCGGATGAGGCCGTGGCGGTAATAAGTGATGGCAGCCGATGCAGAGGTGGCTATATTGAGGAGAAGGCCCAGGGGGATGGCTTCGTGTTTGAAGTTCATTCCCAGCCAGTAGAGGATGGGGATGTAGAGCTGGCTTCCTCCCATTCCCAGCATGGAGAAGACAAAAGAGGCCACCAGGAACACAAGGGAGGCCAGCATATCCAAGGGCATTTTAGCCTCCTAAATTGGTGTCTTTGGCGCAACTGCGCCCTTTTAACATCTTCAACCAAAACCTGAAAGGAGGCGGGTCAGGGCCCTGAGCTCCTTCAAAGCCTTTTCTATTTCCCTCTGGAAGTCCTCGCTACGACAAATGCCCTGGGGATTCCTTTCCTGGCATCGACCATGATCTATCTTTCCCGTGAGGATGCGTACCTCCTCTTCTCTCCTGGCACCCATCATTACGGCCTGGCGGATTTCCTCTCGGGTGATACCCGCACAGTAACAGATTATGGGGTTCTCAGTCTCTTTCACGTTTCACTCCTGATAGCCTGAGCATGGGATGCACACTAACTGGCTGTCTTTCACCCTTAGGGCCTTCTCGAAGGTGAGCTCGCCGCACATGGCACAGGGGAGGGCAGTGAAGCACCCGGGCCTCTTCTCCCAGGGGTAGGGAAAGACCTGGCCCACCATTAGAAAGTTCTCCTCAGGCATGGATAGGATGTTATCTAGGAGGGGTTTGAGGACCTCCCACGGCACATCCTGGGGAGGAACGCCCTTTTTCCTCATTTCTACGAAGGGGGAGTTGAGGGCCCGGGCGAAGAATTCTGGCTT
>JAJSAC010000035.1 GCA_024274915.1 Thermodesulfobacteriota bacterium | reverse complement strand
TAGAAAGTTCTCCTCAGGCATGGATAGGATGTTATCTAGGAGGGGTTTGAGGACCTCCCACGGCACATCCTGGGGAGGAACGCCCTTTTTCCTCATTTCTACGAAGGGGGAGTTGAGGGCCCGGGCGAAGAATTCTGGCTTCAGGGAGACCCTCACGGCCCTTTCCCTTCTGGTGTCTATGAGGGTGAAGGCCATCTTGTCCCAGTAGCGCTTTTCAATGTTGGACTTGCCGTAGGTGCAGCCCGTGGCAAACATGATGCCGTCCAGGAAACACCCGGCGGCGTGGCCCTTGCCCGTTTCCGATATGACGTAGAGCTCTTTGTCCTGGCTCCTCTCCACTTCCAGGATTTCCATGGCCTTTAGCCCTGCCCTGAGGCCCAGGGGCATGGCGGGACACCTGTGGCCATGAAAGAAGAAGGCCTGGTTCAGGAGATCTTTCGTGATACCCATGTCTCTTACCTCCCTGAATTTTTCACCAATTCTGTGACAGAGTTGTCATATCTATATTTCTATATATGATGAACTTCAAGCCTTCCCTTTCTGGGGAATTGCCCTTTCAGAGAAGGACCTTTTTAGGGTGGTGAGTCTTGCCCTGGCATCGTGGAGGAGACTGTAGATGAGGGGGACGTAGAAGAGGGTGAGGAGGGTGGATACGGCCAAACCCCCTATGGTCACCACGGCCAGGGGGGAGAGCCTCTCCAATCCCACGGCCCACTGGGCTGCTATGGGGATCATGCCCACTATGGTGGAGGCCGCCGTCATGAGGATGGGCCTCACCCTCACCCGGACGGCTTCTTCCAGGGCTTCCCTGAGGCTGGCCCCTTCTTTCAGGGCCTTCTCTGCGAAGTCTATGAGGAGGATGGAGTTGTTCACCACAATACCTGCCAGGAGAATCATACCCATGAAGGCGGGCATGCACGAGTGGCGACCCACCACCAGGAGTCCCCAGACTGCTCCTATAAGAGCCAGGGGAATGGCCACCATGATGGTGAAGGGGTGGACCCAGGATTTGAAGGTGGGCACCAGGGAGAAGTAGAGGAGAATGATGGCGAAAATCAGGGCGTGAACCAGCCTGCCGAAAGACTCTTTCATCTTCTTGATTTCCCCTTCCTGGCTTATCCTGTAGCCTGGAGGCAGGGGAATGCCCTTTAGGGCTTCTTTCACCCTGTCCTGGATATGGGATATGGCCATGGTGGCCCTGTAACCGTAGACATCCACTGTGGGCTGAAAGTTCTGGTGGGTGATGGTGGTCCTGGTCTTGACTACCCTTATCCTGCCCAGGGACTCCAGGGGTACGGGACCCAGGGGGGTCTGGACCTGGAAGGTTTTGAGTTTTGTCATGGAGTCTCTGTCCCGGGATGGGTACCGGACCCGGATGACGTAACCGTCTTCCCCGGGCACCCGGAATACCGAGGCCTCCCCGCCCTTGACGGCGGCCTCCACCTGACGGGATATGTCCACGGGGGACAGACCGTATATGGCGGCTTGATGCATGTTTACCAGGAACTGTATCTCTCTCTTGTCCATGGTCCAGGTGCGGGAAACGCTGGTGAGGCCCCTCACCTTCTTCAGACGGGCTTCCACCTGGGATGCCAGGGAGTCGAGGATCCGAGGGTTGGGACCGCTTATCATCACGTCTACCGGAGCCGATATACTGGAGAGGGGGGTGGCTCCAAAATCGTATACATCTGCGTATTTGAGGCTGGGGATTTTCCTGAAAGCTTTGCGGAGGCGGTCTTCTATCTCCCACAGACTCTCCTTCCGATGGAAGCGGTCCACGAAATGGGCGGTGATGAGCCCCATCTGGGGGGTCCTGCCCTTGCCAAAACTGATCACCCCTGGTTCCGAGCCCACCATGGCGTCGAAGCGGATGAGGCCCTTCTCTCTTTTTATGATGGTTTCCATTTTCTCCAGTATCCTTTCCGTCTGGGCCAGGGAGGTGTTGGTTTCCGTCTCAAAGGAGACTTTGAGGATACCCGTGTCCATGGGGGGCATGAGATCCCTTCCCGTCAGGGGCATCACCCTCCTGGTGATTAGGAGCAGGACTACGGCCAGAAGTATGAAGGCCCACCGGCGCTTCAGGCCCGTGTCCAGCAGGGCCACAAAGAGGTGTCGGGCACCGCCTATGACGTGGCGGTCAAAGAGGTCCAGGAGCCTCTCCAGCCGATTCTTGCCCCTCTTGGAGGCCAGGAATCTGGGAGCCAAGAGGGGGATGACGGTTACGGATATGATGAAGGAGTTGAAGAGGGATAGGGCCAGGACCACGGACAGGGGACGGAGGATCTTCTGGACGTACCCCCCTATGAGCATGATGGGTACCAGGACGATGATGGTGGTGTAGGTGCCGGCAAAATCTGCCAGGATGATCTCCTGGGTGCCTTCTACTGCAGCCCGGTGGATGGGTTTTCCCAGCTGGGTGTGGTGGCGTTCAATGTTTTCTATAACCACGATGGCGTCGTCCAGGAGGAGCCCCACGGCCAGAATAATGGCCGTCATGGTGACAATGTTGAGCTCGTAGTTCAGGAGCCTCATCTCGGCGAAGGTCATGAAGTAGACTAGGGGAATGGAGACGGCCGCCAGGGCCGACATGCGGATACTGGCCAGGAAGAGGAACAGGACTGCCACGGTCATGAATATGGCGTCCCTCAGGGACTCCACCAGGTTGGATATGCTGGTCTTGATGAGGGTGCCCTGGGTGTCCACCACCTGAAAGACCAGCTGGGGGTATTTCCTTTCTATACCGGGCAGGTGTTTCTCCAGGGCCTTCAGGGTGGTGGTGACGTGTCCCCTGGGAGATCGCAGGATATTGATTCCTATGGCCTTCTTGCCGTTGCCGTGGAATAGGGATTGGCGCTCTTTATAGGAGGCCTCTATCCTGGCTATGTCCCTCAGGTGGATCTCCTGGTTCCCGGGGCCCTTGCCTATCACTATGGAACCCAGCTCTTCCATAAGGCCTTTTTCTCCCGCCACTTTAAAGAGGTACTGGCTTTCTCTTCCAATGATGAGGCCGTTGGGAATGTTGAGGTTCTGGGCACCAATGGCCGCCATGACCTGGGGGAGGGATAGGTCATAGCGGTGGAGTTTGGTCCTGTCCACGGTGACCCTGTATTCGGGGGTGTAGCCTCCAAAGACCTCCACATCGGCCACGTGGGGTATGCGTAAAAGGTCTTCCTTGATTTCGTTGTCGGCGAGCTGGCGCACCTTGGCCAGGTCCAGGTGGCTCCCTTTCCTGGGGTAAAGGGCCAGGGTGGCCACGGGGGTGGTGGCGTCACTCACCTTGAATATCTGGGGTGGCAGGATGTTTTGGGGGAGTTTCCAGGCTATACGGTCCAGGGTGTTGGCCACGTCGGTGGCGGCGGCGTCCAGGCCCTTGGTGTACTGGAATTCCACGGAAATGGCGGCCATCTCGTCGTTGCTAACAGAGGTCACCTTCCTCACCTGGTCAATGGTGCCCAGTTCCTTCTCTATGGGCCGGGCCACTTTGTCCTCCATGTCCCTGGCCGAGGCCCCGGGCTGGTATACCACCACGGTGATGACGGGGTAGTTGGCATCGGGGAAGAGGTTGAGGGGCATGAGTTTGAAGGAGATGACCCCCAGGGCCACCACCAGGAGGATGAAGGCGGTGATGAGATGGGGACGGCGGATGTAGGCCTGGACAAAGTTCATAGCTTCTCGTCCTTAATGGGTGTGACCCTGGCCCCCCGGTGGAGTCTCACCAGGAGGCTCTCCTCGCCCAGGATCACCCGGGTTCCAGGGGTAAGGGCCCCCAGGACTACGGCCTTTCTCTCTCCTTTACCTAGGACTTTGACGGGAAGGGCTTTCACCGTATTGTTCCGGGTGACGGTGAAGGCCAGGTCACCCTTGGTGGTATGGAGGAGGGCCCTGAGGGGCACTATCAATCCCTGAAACCTTCCGGTGACCAGGGCCACATCCAGGGTTCCTCCGGAGGGCAGGCCAAAGGGCGGTGCCTTCACATCCACTTCCACCTTGGCCAGGGTGCCCACGGCAACGGAAGGATAGATGCGGGATAGGGAGGCTTTCACAGTGGGCCCTCCTTCCCGGGGGCTGAGATACACCCTGTCTCCCCTGCGTAGGTGTCCCACCAGCTCCTGGGGTACCTTCACCACCACTTTATAGCCTTTCTGGGGGGCTTCCATCTCCAGGATGGCCTTGCCGGGTACTCCCAGGTCCCCGGGATTCTGGAGCCTCCTGGTGATGACCCCGTCCATGGGGGCCCTGATGAAGGAGTACTCCACGTTGAGCTGGGCCGTTTTCAAAGACTCTTTCAGGGTCTCCACCCGGGCCCGGGCCTCGTCCCTGGCGGAGCGGGATCTGTCCAGTTCCTCCTGGCTTATGGCCTTGTTTTCAAAGAGCATGAGGTTCCTTTTATAGATGGCCTCCAGGGTGGCCAGGGTGCTTCTGGCCCCTTCCAGCTGGGCCTTGATGGACTGGTATTGGTTCACCAGGGGTCTATCGTCCAGGCGAGCCAGGACTTCTCCCTTTTTCACCCTGTCCCCTTCTCTTACTTTCACCTCCAGGATGTGGCCCATGATCCTGGGGGCCAGACGGGAGGAGACCATGGGGGAAAGGGTGCCCAGGTAGTGCTCCTTTATTTCCAAGGAACCCTTCCTCACCCGGGCCGTCTCCACGGGCAGGGGATAGACCTGGGGGGCAGGGGCCTGGGCTATCTCTCTCTTTCTCTTTTTCACCACCGTGATCCCCGCCAGGGCAGTGGCCAGGATCAGCACCAGGGCTATGAGGGGTCTTTTCCATCTTTTCATCTCTTTACATCCTCCAGAATGGTGGCCGTGGCCAGTTTGTAGGCCACCAGGGCGGCCTGGTAATCGTACAGGGCCTGGTAGTATCGGGCCCGGGCGTTCAGCCATTGGGCCTGGGCCATGAGCATGTCGGTCACGGTACCCGCTCTCGACAGGTATTTAAGCTTTTCTATGCGGAAGGATTCCCTGGAACTCTCCAGAGCAGTCCTGGCGGCTTCTATTCTCGCCCTGGCTTCCTTTATGGACGAGGCGGCGTTGAGGATCTCCCTAGAAGCCTTGAGCCTGGTGTCCAGGAGGATATTCTGGGCTTCCAGGAGGCGGGCCCTGGCCTCCCTCACCCTGGCCGATATGGTGCCCCCGCTGAAGAGGTTGAGTTTCAGGTAGAGGC
Source organism: Thermodesulfobacteriota bacterium (assembly GCA_024274915.1). Lineage (GTDB taxonomy): Bacteria > Thermosulfidibacterota > Thermosulfidibacteria > Thermosulfidibacterales > B14-G1 > B14-G1. Next base: position 4,108 of record JAJSAC010000035.1, on the reverse strand, counting down.
CCGCCTGCCATACCTCCTCTTCCCCGTGGAAACCCGCTCCTGCCTTTTTACCGTAGCTGCTGGCTAGGTAGACATGGGGCAGGTGGGCCCCCATTTCGTAGGAGATCTTCTTTTCCGCCTCTTCCACCTTTTTCCGGGCAGCCAGGACATCGGGCCGTCTCTTGAGGGCCTCTTCCAGGCTGGTCTGGAGATGGAAGGGCTCTTCTTTTAGCTGGCCTCTGGGCTCTATTTGGGTGGTGGGGGGCCAGCCTAAAAAGTAGGCCAGGGTCTCCCTGGTCCGTCTTATGAGCTCCCGGGTGGTGGTGAGATCCTGTCTCTGGGCGGCCACCTGGGTCTCTATGCGCATGAGGTCCACGGGGGCTGCCCTGCCCACCTTCAGGAGGTTCGCCGTGTCCTGACGAACCTTCTCCAGGGCCTTGAGGGCTTCCTCCTGGGCGGCCTTCAGGGCTTCCAGCTGGATTATACGGTGGAAGATGTTGGTCACGTTGGCCACCAGCTCTTCCTGGGTGAGTCTGACCTGGGCGGAGCTTACGGCCTCTTCCAGCCGGGCCATGTCTACCATGCGGCTTATCCTGCCTCCCTGGTAAAGGGTGAGGTAGGAGACCGTTTTCCACTCGTAGATGTTCTTGCTGAAGAAAGGGGGTCTCCTGGCGAAGCCCTTTATGGGCACCACGGCCACGGGATCGCTAAGTCGGGTGTACCCCCCTTCCAGGTCTATCTGGGGAAGGTGGCTTCCCCATACGGCCTTCACGTTCTCCCTGGAGGCCTCCAGGGCCGAGTGGCGGGCCTGGACCAGGGGGCTATCCTTCAGGGCTATGGAGATGGCTTCTCTCAGGGTCAGGGTCCGGGTTCCTTCCTTTTTCGCCCATGTCTGGGGGGCGACCATGAGGACAAGAAACACCACTGCCCACAGGGGGGTTGCACGTTTCATTTCCTGGCTCCTTCTAAAAATACTTTCAGGAACTCCTTTGCCGTCTCCCGGGTACACCAGGGTTCTTGGGTGAGGAGGGAGAAGGTGGTGGTGGCCTGGAGGATGCCTATGATCATCCTGGAGGCCGTATCTGGATCCAGGTCCTCCCTGAGGCTTCCCTCTTTCATCCCCTGGGAGATGACACTTTCAATGATCCTCTGGACCCGGCCCACCAGCTCCAGCATGGCCCCTTTGAGTTGGGGGTCGTTGTGGTGGATGGCTTCCGAAAGGAGCACCAGATTCACTCCCCTGTTTTCCCGGAGATAGTCCAGCAGGGTGATGAGGAGGTCTTCCAGCTTGGAGGGGGCCGGGTCTTCCCTCTCTTCCAGGGGTTTCATGAGCCCTTCCATCTTGAGGACCACGAATCCGTAAAGGGCTTTGAGGAGGTCCTTCTTGGACTCGAAGTGGCGGTAGAGGGCGGGTTCGGTGATACCCAGGGTCCTGGCCAGGTTCCTGGTGGTGAGACCATGGCTTCCTTCCCGGGCCAGGAGCTCCAGGGCCCCTTCCAAAATCTCTTCCTGTCTCTTTTTGAGCTTCATGTTAGTTATCATAAACTAACGAGAGGAAAAGTCAAAGGAAATTTTGGGGCACTTTTCCCTTGGGGTTATTCCAGTCCCGGGGAATGTCCGGCTCCTTCCTGGAGGAAGAACTGTCTTCGGAAGTGGAAGGCCACGTTTACAAGGCTGATCATCACGGGCACCTCGATGAGGGGGCCGATGACCGCTGCGAAGGCCTCCCCCGAGTTTATGCCGAAAACGGCTACGGCCACGGCGATGGCCAGCTCAAAGTTGTTACTGGCCGCCGTAAAGGCGATGGAGGTGGTCACCGGATAGGAGGCACCTGCTTTCTTACCCATGTAGAAGGAGATGAGGAACATGAAAACGAAGTATAGGAGGAGAGGGATGGCGATCCTCACCACGTCCAGGGGGAGTTCTACGATGAATTCCCCTTTTAGGGAGAACATGACCACAATGGTGAAGAGGAGGGCCACGAGGGTGATGGGGCTGATCTTGGGAATGAACCTCTCTTCGTACCACTCCCGCCCTTTGGTTTTCAGGAATGAGAAACGGGTGAGCAGCCCCGCCATAAAGGGTATGCCCAGGTATATGAAGACGCTTTTTGCGATTTCCCCGATGGAGACATGAACCACGGCACCCTTTAGTCCCACCAGGGGAGGAAGGAGGGTGATAAAGATGTAGGCGTAGACCGAGTAGGAAAGAACCTGGAACACGGAGTTGAAGGCTACCAGGGCCGCTGCATACTCTGCATCGCCCTGGGCCAGATCGTTCCATACGATCACCATGGCAATGCACCTGGCCAGCCCGATCATGATGACGCCCACCATGTAGGCGGGGTGGTTTCTCAGGAGGAGGACGGCCAGGGCAAACATGAGCATGGGGCCTATGAGCCAGTTCTGGACCAGGGAAAGGAGGAGAATCTTGGTGTCTTTGAAGACCCGTCCCATCTCCTCGTATTTCACCTTGGCCAGGGGGGGATACATCATCAGGATCAGGCCTATGGCGATGGGGATGTTGGTGGTGCCTACCTGGAATTTGCCCCAGAAGTTGACGATGTCCGGGTACAGGTAGCCCAGACTAACTCCCAGGGCCATGGCCAGGAATATCCACAGGGTGAGGTATCGGCTCAAGAAATCCAGTCTTTTGCCTTGTAGTTCCAGCTTTTTCCTCCAGATGACGAGGTTTTGGGTCCTTTTGGGAGGGGTACATTATTCGTATCATTTTTTCAAGATATATTGTTAGAAACTGGTGGGGAATAGATCTTTTCGATGGGGGATGAGTGTGGGAACCCGATAGGGTTTAGTAGAGACCATCTATCTCCACTGTGAGGAGTTCTTGGATAGATCTCTTTATAGCGTCCCTCACTTCTCGGAAGGCTTTAAGCTTTTTCTCCTCTGTCCCTTCCACCCTTGCTTCCTTCATGACCTTCACGGCCAGGGGATGGACCTGAGCAGGTCCGGTTCCCGCTGAGTATGCCTTGACGCGGTGCGAGAAGAGGTGGTTCGCCCAACCTTCTGCTATCTGGCTCCTGGAGGAGTTTCCTGTGCAAAGAAAAAGGACTTTCAATGGCCTCTTGAACATGTCACCCTCCATGATATATTTTTCCTTCAACATATTTTGTTTTGATACTTGATTTCTCCCTGGCCGATTTATATTTATATAGTAAGTCCATGGGTTAAATAGGTATAATTTGGGGGTGTCCAAATGCATGTAGAGAGGTACCTGAGACTCATAGCGGGGGTGGTGATCCTCATCTCCCTCCTATTGGCGCAGTTTGGGAGTGACAAGTGGCTTCTTCTCACAGCCCTCGTGGGTTTGAACCTGGTCCAGTCCTTCTTCACTGGCTGGTGTCCCATGATGACCCTCTTGGAAAAATTGGGGGTTAGGCGTTGTCATTAAGAGCTAGGGGAGGGGGAGGCGCTCCTTTCCCCTGTATTTTTTTCGGGGATCTCTTCTACATCCTCTCATGATTATTTCCGACTTGTGGGGAATGACGGGGTTCCCGGGGCAGTTTTGATTTCTGGCCTCCGGAGTAGCTTCCTCATGGAACCCCTAGTGGGGGCTCTGCCACATCCCGGTTATTGGTGTTTGAGCCGGCCGGGATCACCCTACAAAGGGCAGAAAGCCCGAGAGCTTCTTCAGACCCAGTAGGCCTGTTTTGCTCTGTCCTATAAGTTGGAGGAAGTGTTGGTAGTCCTTTAGGAAGTAAGCCAGAGAGAGGAGGGCTCCAACCACAAAGACCAGGATGATGACACCCCTTAGGGCTGGATTTTCTCCCAGGGTTTCATAGGCCCTCACCCAGTCGTACTGGTGGTCTTCTTCCACTATCTTGAGCAGATCCATATCCTTCCCCCTTTACTGTGGTTGCTTCCCTATTAAGCCTTTTGTGGTTGTTGTGTCAATCCGATTTTCTTTCCAGGACTTCCCCCACTTTTACTTTTATGGGTCAGGGCGAGGCGTTCCGACCGCAGAGATGATAGCTCATAGTTCATAGCTCGTAGTTCATGGTTCATAGCTCACAGTTGCTATCAGCCATGAGCCATCAGCCATTGGCACGGGAGGAATGCCCCGCCCTTTCACTTGTCTGAAAGGGAAAATCCAGGATTCTGAACATGATGCC
>JAJSAC010000034.1 GCA_024274915.1 Thermodesulfobacteriota bacterium | reverse complement strand
CTGGATTTTTTCTTTCCAACAAGTGAAAGGGCGGGGCATTCCTCCCTTGCCCATGGCTGATAGCTGATGGCTCATGGCTGATAGCAACTATGAGCTATGAACCATGAACTACGAGCTATGAACTATGAGCTATCATCTCTGCGCTCGGAACGCCCCGCCCTGACCCATAAGAGTAAAAGTGGGGGAACTCCTGTTGGGCTCCTCTTGACATCCCAGGCAAGGGATACTAGGCTCTTTTCCCATGAGTCACACAACTTTTTTAATCCTGCGGAGTAAACTCTCAGCACATCCACCCAAAGAGGAGGTCCTTTCATGAAAAGAAACACAAAAAAGGGAGTGTTGCTGGCACTGGCAGTTGCCTTTGCCCTATCAGTCTTCTCAGGCCCCGTCACCGCAAGGGAAACGGTCACGGTAGCTTTACCCGATTTTACCAAGATCGCCAAAGAGGCCAACGAATTCGTGGTCAACATTTACACAACTCAGGTCATTGAACGCCGGGTCTTGGGACCCGAAGATATGTTCCGCTTCTTTTTCGGAAACAAATTCGGACCCTTTTTCCCCGGTACGCCCAGGAAGTTCAAGAGACGTTCCCTGGGTTCGGGCTTCATCATCGACTCCCACGGCTACATTCTCACCAACAACCACGTGGTGAAAGGGGCCACGGAAATCAAAGTGAAACTCCACGACGGCAGTACCTACGACGCCAAACTGGTGGGTGCCGACCCCAAAACAGACATAGCCCTCATCAAGATAGACCCCAAAGGCAAAAAACTGGTAGCGGCAAAACTAGGGGACTCGGATAGAGTGGCAATTGGTCAATGGGTCATCGCCGTAGGTAATCCCTTCGGTCTTAGCTACACCGTCACGGCTGGTATAATTAGCGCCAAGGGCCGGGTCATAGGAGAGGGTCCCTACGACAACTTCCTCCAAACCGACGCATCCATCAACCCTGGAAACAGCGGTGGCCCCCTCATCAACATGGAGGGTGAAGTTATCGGTATCAACACAGCAATTGTGGCCCAAGGTCAAGGCATTGGTTTCGCCATTCCCATCAATATGGCCAAAGAAATTCTACCCCAGCTCAAGACCAGGGGAAAGGTGATCAGAGGCTGGCTAGGAGTCTACATTCAAGCCCTCACCCCCGAGTTGGCCAAGTCCTTTGGCCTCCAAAAGGCCCAGGGAGCCGTTATCACCCAAGTCATGAAAGATAGCCCTGCTGCCAAGGCAGGACTGAAAGAAGGCGACATCATTATCCAGTACCGGGGCAAGAAAATCAAAGACATAAGAGAGCTTCCTCGTCTCGTGGCCATTACGCCCCCAGGAACCACGGTGGAGATAAAGGTGTTACGCAACGGGAAGATCAAAACTATCCGGGTGAAAATCGGCACCATGCCCGAGGAGGAAGCAGCCTTGCCCGAGCCCGGCGGAGAACATGTGAAACTCGGCCTCAAGGTAGCACCCCTGCCTCCTGAAATCATGAACCAGACGGGGATCAAGGGAGGCGTCTACGTTACCCAAGTGGAACCGGGCAGTCCTGCAGACGAAGCAGGTATCCAACACGGCGACATCATCCTCCGGGTAAACAGGAAGCGCATCAGGAACCTGGAAGACTTCCGCATGGCCATGGCCAGAACAAAACCCGGAGAAGTGGTGGCCTTCCTCATAAGAAGGGGTAATTCCTCCTTCTACGTGGCCATCCAGATGAAATAGCAGGGCCAACTACCATGATCCTCAGGGGAAAGGGAGGACGCAAGGCAGGTCCCTTTCCCCTCCTATTTCTCCTTACAATCCTCGCGTCTACGGCCAGGGGAATAGACCTTCAGAAGGTCAACAATCGCATCCTCACCCTCACCCCTCTCATGACAGACCCCCTCCGCCTCCCCCCCTTCCTAAATCGGAGCGTTCTCAAGATCTTCCTGTCTGTTGAAAACCTCCCCCCTCTCCAACCCCGCTATTTCCGAGACGGCAGCCAGGTCCCCACCGCCTTCTACAAGAAGATACAGCAGACAATGGCCTTGAACGAGATCCGCCCTCGGGTCCACGTCTCTTTCGCCCTGGTAGTCAAACCCACCTCATTAAGGGGTCTTCCCTCATACAAGCCCACCTACGAGAGTCCCGAAGAAGCCCGAGAAGGGGACTTGGACCGTAACCTCTACTCCGTCATCCCCCCCGGTACCCCTGTAGCCATCGTCCACACCACTGGCGACGAGAAATGGGCCTTTGTTCTCTCCACTTACAACCCTGGATGGATACCAGTGAAGGATCTGGTATCCCTATCTCACCGGGAACTCCAAGCTTACGTCAACCACTCCCCTTTCGTTGTGATCACTGCTCCCCACAGCCCCGTCTTCTCCAGCCCCCTGGAGGGGAGCATCCCCCTCTTCACCCTCCCCATGGGCACAAGACTACCCCTAAAAGGCACCCAGAAGAGGTTCTATAGAGTCCTCCTTCCCTCACACCACACCTCCCCCCCATGGAGAGCCTTCTACATACCCAGGAGACTGGCCGCCAGAGGCTACCTTCCCTTCCAGGGAGAGACCCTCATAAACCTGGCTACAAATCTCCTTGGAGAAACCTACTCTTGGGGGGGTAAAGGTGGAGTGGACTGCTCTCTCCTGGTTAGAGAGATTTTCGCCACGACAGGTATCATCCTCCCCCGCAACTCGTCCCAGCAGGCAGAGATAGGCAAAACCCTGTGGACTCCGTCTCATTCCGAAAGCCTTGAGGAGGTTCTCCAGGAGGCTTCACCAGGAAAAACCCTTCTCTTCCTTCAAGGCCATGTGATGGTCTATGTGGGCCAAGAGGGTTCAAAATTCAAAGTGATCCACAGCCTCTACTCTTGGCAGGGCAAAGAGATAAAGAGGGTGGTCATCACTTCCCTAGAACCCTTCAAGACAAGGGTGGTTAAAGTCACCACCATCCCCTGACACCTTTAGCCCCCGGCTCCCTCTTCCGTCTCCTCCTCTAACCACTCCAGATACTCCTCATTACCCACCACAACAGGAAAAGCCAGAATCTCCGGTACAGTATAAGAATGCCGCTCTTTTATAAGCTTCTCGAGCCGCGGGTAGCACCCTTTCACAGTCTTCATCACCACCATATACTCCCCAGTCTCCTCCAGCTCACCCTGCCACCAATAAATAGAAGAGATAGGACCAAGCACTTGAGCGCAGGCTACCACCCTGGCCTTCACCACCTCCCTGGCCAGGGACCTGGCTTTATCTTCATCGTCGAGGGTGGTCACAACCTGGATATACTCTTTCAACCCCTCCCTCCTTTCAATTCCCTCAACTCTTCCACTACGGGTCTGTAATACAAGTTCATGAGTCTGTAAATGCTGGAACCCCGCTGCACATAGGAAAGTCTGTAAAAGAAGGCTCCAAAGGCCAAATAGTAGTTCTCGCCGGGCCTCACCCTGTGAGCCTTCCTGAATGACCTCCTCCCGTACCTTTCCCAAAAAAGGGAATTAAGAATAAGCAGGTCCTCGGCGAAATCCAGGGATGTGTCTCCAGGATCGTGACCGAAGTAATACTCCATCAATCCGTCCATGGCATAGAGGCGAAGACCACTTCCTTTAAGCTTTCTCCAAAACACCCCGGGTACATAGTCGGCAATGAGATGAAGCTCCGACGGCTCCAGCTCGTTCAAAAGGCGACGGGAGTCCATAATGAACCCCCGGACGTATCTCCTGAACTCTTCTTCCCTAAAGGCAAGGATAAGTCCTTCCAGTGGGAATTCCCTGTCCCTCATCATCACACAAAAAAACTGCTACCCATTCACCTCCTCTGTCAACCCCCTCCTTTGACCCTCAAGGAGAGTTGGTATAAAGGGAGAAGGATGGTGAAAAAGGGAGAAAACGAGGGGTTTCACCCCAAAAAGAAGGAGAAGAACACCACAAAGAATGGGCGAAAGAGGAGACACTGTGGCTTCTGCCCGGGAGGCAGGTGTTTCCCATGAAAATGAAAAAGGAGGTAAAAGGGCTTTTCATCGTTATAGTGGCAGGGATCAGTCTAGGTGGGCTCATCCTCCTGTCCAATAGCCTCACCCAGAAGAAATCACCCCCCAACATTATATGGGGAAGTGGCATCATAGAAGGTGATGAAGTAGAAGTGTCTCCCAAAATTCCGGGGAAAGTGGCTCGTCTCATGGTGAAAGAGGGAGGTTCTGTAGCCCTGGGGGCCCCCATTGCCATCCTAGATTCCCGAGAAATCCAGGCTCGGATGAAAGCAGCCCAGGCCCAGGTAACCAGGCTAAAAAGGGAAGTGGATAAGGCCAAAGTTGCTCTAAATCTCACGCGGGAAGTGGTGGGAAAGAAGATCCAGGAAGCAGAGGCCATGGTGAAAGGAGCCCGGGCCCGCCTCCAGGGTGCCCAAGCCCAATGGGAAAAATGGAACAAGGACTGGAAGCGATTCCAAGCCCTGCGGGATAGAAAGGTCATCTCCCAGAGAAGACTGGACGAAGTGGCAGCAGCAGCAAAAAGTGCCAGAGCCCAGATGGATGAGGCCCAACAAGAATTGAACAGGGCCAGAGCAGCCCTGGAAACGGCCCTGGCCAAGAGGAGAGAAATCACCCTCAGGAAAAAGGAGATAGGGATTCTGAGATCGGCCCTGGCCACCGCCCAAGCCAATCTGGAAAAAGCCCAAGCTTTCTTAGCAGACACCCTGATACCATCCCCCGTCAAAGGAAGGGTGGTAGAAAAACTGGTGGAAGAAGGGGAGGTGGTCACCGCTGGCACCCCCCTGGTGATAGTGACAAACCTAGACAGCCTCTACCTCAAAATCTACATCCCCGAACCCCAAATGGGCCGCATCGCCCTGGGCCAGGAAGCCAGGGTTTACGTGGACGCCTTCCCTGACACCCCCTTTCCAGCCCGGGTCTGCTACGTTGCCCCCAAGGCAGAATTCACCCCTAAAGAGGTCCAGACCCACAAGGAACGGGTTCAGTACACCTTCGCCGTAAAGCTCTGCGTAAAAGAGAACAAGAACCACCTCCTCAAACCAGGAATGCCTGGTGATGGGGTTATCAAAGTGGGGCCAGGTCCCTGGTGGAACCCCATCAGGGAAGAGACAACCCAGTAAAGGAGGGAAATATGGAAAAGGCAAAGAAGCTATCGGAAAGACTCACCCACTTCCTTAGACTGAAGTCACAACCTGTAGGGGTCTCGTACCTTTCGGATGGAGAAACCCTCCCCCCCAAGGCGCGGAAACCCAGAGACAGAAAGGTCCGCATCACTCTCTGCCAAGCTATGACCTGGGCCAGGATTTACGGCTGGTCCGTTGCCGTAGAAAAGGAAGACAATATCTGCATTCCAGGGGGTCTAGCCCTCAATCTCCTGACCAGTCCCAACGCTTCCAACGAAGAGATCCTCTCCCGCTTTATGGTAGAAGTGGGTTGGGTATCTAGAGAGAGGGAAGGGGAGCAAGAATGGCATGTCATGAAACGAGAATACAAAACCATTCTCTTGGAACCCTTGTACAAAGCCACCAGAGAACCAGCGTTGGTGGTGGTCTACGGAGACCCATCCCAGATAGTGAAGCTGGTTCACGGATACTCTTATACTACGGGAAAGAGTGTAAGAACCCAGGCCAGCGGCAGGGTAGCTTGCAGCGACTATCTGGTAGCCCCCTACCTCCTGAGGGCCCCTATCATTACTATACCGGGTACGGGAGACAGGGTCTTTTCCGGCACCCAAGACACCGAGATAGTCCTATCCATCCCTTACTCTTTGTTGGCATCCACCATAGAAGGGCTAAAAGAAGCTGGGTCCCAGGTGGGTAGTAACCGGTATCCCTTCGTCCCCTATATGCTCCATCAGGTTCAGTTTCCCCCCCTCTACGAAGAGCTGGCCCGGAAGGTAGGCATCCAAGTCTGAAGCTCTTTACCCCCTGTTCCCGGCGAGCACGGTCAAGACCCCCTTGGCCCCCTCGAAAAGGGCCAGAAAGTGCTCCACTTCGGTCAACCCACGCTGATGAGTGTAAAGAGCCACCCTATCACCCACCACCTGAAGGGCCAAATGCCTTGGCAACACCCTGCCCTCCACGGCCCTAGCAGCCTTGACCAACAGAGAGGCTAATCCCCTGCCCAATACGTCCAGAGCCCCCTCCAAATCGGGACTGACCACCGTATAACCTTTTAGGGGTCCTCCCTCTAAATCCCGCCTGTGCCACCTCTCAGGTGTCTCCCTGCAACCCTCTAGCTCGGCGGCACCTACGTCTCTCCTGAAAACCAACATGGGAGGTGCCAGGGCATTTCCAGACCGGATAATACACCCACACCAAGCGGAGGTGTACGGACTAGAAACGCTAATATGAAAAGGCTTGTCGTCGATTTCAAAGAAGACCACATCCATCCCGCCATCCCGGGTCACCACCACGTACTTGGGTTGGGTGACTCCTATGCCAAAATCTACCATGCCCTGGATCAACTCCCCAAAACCAGACCATGACCCTTCTACGCACCTCCCGTTCACCTCCTTGGCCAACCAAAAACAGAGGTTCTCATCACGGGTTTTACCCTGCCTTCTGAGGAACTTCACAAGCCAAAAGAAAAAAGAGACCAGGGCCATGGCGAACGCCAAAAGGACCAATAAGTCAAGCATATCACCCCCCATGGGTAAAGATTAATAATAAACCCTTATTTTGAAAAGATATATTCCTCCTTATCCTACATGTCAAGTATGGAAAGTGAGTGGAAAGGCTACCCCACGAGAAGCTCTCCTCACCCACTCCCAAGATCTAAAGGTCCAGGACTTCCCCCAAAATTCCCTTCCTGGTAAAGGCATCATGTTCAGAATCCTGGATTTTCCATCTCCAACGAGTGAAAGGGCGGGGCATTCCTCCCTTGCCCATGGCTGATGGCTGATAGCTGATGGCTATCAGCTATGAACTACGAGCTATGAGCTATGAACCATGAGCTATGAGCTATCATCTCTGCGGTCGGAACGCCCCGCCCTTATCCCTAAGGGTAAAACTGGGGGAACTCCTGATTGGGCTCCTCTTGACACTGGGGGCTCCCTTTGGCATTTTACCTATCAGGGCGGGCGTAATTCAGGGGTAGAATGCCAGCTTCCCAAGCTGGAAGTCGCGGGTTCGAATCCCGTCGCCCGCTCCAAAATTTTATGAACCCCAGGAGAAGGCCTTGACCAAAGTTCTAGCCACACTTCTAGTAGTACTCACCACTCTGAGCTGTGGTTACAGACTGGCTGGCCGCGGCCCTAACCCCGCCCCTGTTGATCTGAACGGGAAAAGTGTCTCTGTTCACATCCTAAAGAACCACACGGGGGAGCCCGACGTAGAGTATATAATCACCAAGGCCATAGTAACCGAATTCATTCGCACTCCCCAGATCCGAGTGGTGAAGAGAGACAAAGACGCCGACTACATCATGGAAGGGGACGTGACCAAGTACCACAAGGAGATCCTCTCCCTAGACTACCGAGGCACGGCCCAGTATTACCGCTTGGTGGTAACCATCAAAGTGAGGCTCCACGACCCTTCCTCGGGTAAAACTATAAAACTGGGTAGCTTCTCAGAGGACGACGAGTTTCATATGGCTACTGACGTGGAGGTCAGCAAAGCCCAGGAGAGGGCGGCTCTGAAGAGAGTGTCCCAGGAGCTAGCCCAGCGGCTCTCAGCCATGCTCCTCTGACCTTTCAAAATAGGATGAAACCCCTCAGCCCCAAAGAGTTTTCCGGCAAGATCAAGAAAGGCGCCCTACCATCAACGGTGCTCTTTATGGGAGAAGAAGAGCTTCTCATGGAAAAAGCCCTTCAACACATCAAAAAGGAAATATTAGGGGAAAACTGGGAATTAAACTGGACAGTGTTGGAAGGGGAAAAGGTTTCTCTGAACCAACTAGAGGAAGCCCTTTCAACAGCCCCTTTTGCCTCCCCCAAAAGGGTGGTGGTGCTGAGGGAGGCTCTCCATTTCTGGAAAACCTGGCACAAAAAGGATGAAGGGCGCACCGTTCACACCCTCACCCAGCATACTTCCCACGCCTTCCTCATCCTCGTCCATCTTGGAGAGGTGGACGAAAAAAGGAGAGAAGAGAAAGCACTCTTGGAAACCATGGAAAGAGCTGGAAAGGCCGTGGTCCGCTTCACCGGAAGTCGACAGGCCCTGGAGAGGTGGGTCAAAAAACGCCTGGTCAAAGAAGGTCTACCTGTGCAGCAGGAGGTGGTGGACTGGCTCCTAGACATATCCCATGAAAAGATGGCACTATTAGAAAGGGAAATAGAAAAATTTATCCTGTGGGGCAAGAAGGGAGAGGATGTCCAGGACACTCCTTCTCTGTGGGATGTCCCCCTCATGATCTACAAGAGAGACCCCCGCCTTTTGACCTTCCTGGAAGATCTGATGGCGGAAAAGGGGCACCTATACTTTTTCAGAATCATATCTTCCTCCTTGGTTCGTCTGGCAGCAGTACAACAGGCCCTGGAAGAAGGGCTAACCAGGGAAGAAGCCCTATCAAGAGCCACCAAGTATCCCAAGGAGCGAAGGGCCCTCGATGTGGGTCTTAGACACCTCACCCCAACAAAAACCATGAACCTCCTGGACAAAGCACTGGATACAGAGATCTCCCTGAAGTCCAGCCCCCTCTCTCCGGTAAGGGTATTAGAGAGATTCATAGCCCAAATCCTGGAGGTGTGAATGTGGAACGGGTAGCAGTGATAATGGCAGGGGGAGGAGGTGTACGACTGTGGCCCCTGAGCAACCTTCAAACCCCTAAACACATGTTACCCCTCTTCTCCACTAAATCATTACTGAAAGAAACGGTAGACAGAATAACCCCCTTCGTGGGCAACGATAAGGTCTTTGCAGTCACAACCCGAGACATGACCATAGAGGTGGTCAAGGAAGGTGGTATGCCCCTGGAGCGGGTGATAGTAGAACCATGCAGGCGCAACACCGCCCCCGCCGTGGCCCTGTCCACTCTCTATGTTATGAACCATTGGGGAGAAGAGACAATAATGTTAGTCCTGCCTGCCGATCACTACATAGAACCACCTGAAGCTCTGTGGTCTTGTCTGGAGAAGGCTTCCCGGCTGGCCCAAGAGGGTTGGCTGGTAACCCTTGGCGTTCCCCCTACCCGGCCCGAAACAGGCTATGGGTACATGGAAACAGGGGAAATGCTTGCCCCCTCCACCCTCAGGGTTAAGAGATTCACAGAAAAGCCCTCCCTGGAAAAAGCCCAAAAGCTTTTAGAAAAAGGAAACTACTACTGGAACAGTGGCATTTTCATATGGAAGGCCCAAACATTATGGGAAGAACTGGTGAAACACCTGCCCGAAGTGGCTTTACCTCTGGACAGGCTTCGAAACACGGCATGGAAAGAGGTCTCAACTCACCTAGAGACCCTTTACCCCAAGTTTCCCAATATTTCCATAGACTACGCTGTCATGGAAAAGGCCCAAAAGGTAGCTATGGTACCTGCCACCTTCCAGTGGTGCGACGTGGGTTCCTGGACCTCCCTATGGGAAATTCTGGGAAAAGACCCCCAGGGTAACGTATTCCGAGGTCCCATCCAAATGCTAGAAACCCAAAACTCCCTCATATGGAGTGAGGGGATACCGGTAAAAGTCCTGGGGCTGGACAATCTTGTGGTAGTAGCAACCCCTCACGGTGTGTTGGTCTGCCCTCTGGAAAGGGGCCAGGACATAAAAAAGCTCTTAGAAAATTAGGACAGGATCATCCCCATCCCCTAATTCATCTGCCTGATGGTACCCCCCTCTACCATCAGGAGGAAAGGCATTCTTAAGGGTTCTCCTTGGGAAGTGAAGCCCGTGATGCCCGTCACCCCCAGGAAACTCACCCCATCCAGAGGAACAGGCTTATCTCTCCCCTCCAATCTTGCCAAAAGGGCCCTGGCAGCATCATAGGCCTGAGCCGCCAGGGGAGTGGGGTCCACACCGTAGGCCAGCTTGAACCTGTAATAGAACTCCAGCGCTGGTAAATAAGGAGTGTTTGGGGTAAAGGTATCAGGGAAGACGGAGTACTCCACATACCCTCCTCCCTCCCTCACCAACCGGGGATCGTCCCAAAGGGCCGTACCCGCTAGGGATATACCCTTAACTTCGTGGAAGACCAGCTGGGGCACCAGAAGAACCACCCTCTTCCACGAATCAGGCACATACAAGGCTTGGGGAAGAAAGCCCTCCTCCTCCCACTCCCTCAGCTCTTTGGCATAAGGAGAGAAATCCCGAATGTTGGGTGGATAGGATCTGAGAAGGCTCACCTCTCCCCCAACCGCCTTGAACTCCCTAGCCATAAGGCGAGACATAACCTTGCCGTAAGGGGTACCGGGGTAGAAGATGGCCAGCTCTTTAACACTAAGCTGGAACCGGAGGAATCTCGCCATAAAGAGGGCCTCCTGGTCCAAAGGAAGAGAAGTCCTGAAAAGTAGGGGGCTTTTAGAAGTTAAACCAGGGGCCACTGGGAACGGTGTAACCACAGGAACTTCCTTACCCTGGGCCCAATCTATCACAGGAGAGAAATTCCTCACCAGCAACGGACCTATCACTCCAAGGAAAGGTCCCTCCAGGGTCTGCAGTTCCAATGGTGAAGTCACTTCAACCACCTCCACCCTAGAATCCTTGAAGGCCAGCTCTACCCCCATCTTAACCCGAACCAACTCCCTCTCCAGGACCTTGGACTCCCCCATAAAAAGGACCACTCTGTACCTCTTCTCTGGAACCATTTGGGGTACGGGGGGAGGAGCCAAAGCTTCTTTGAGGGCATCGTATTCTTCTGGGGAAACCAAGGCAGGACTCACTTTTTCCAGATAGCCTCGGGCCTTTTCTTTATCACCCTCCCGGTAGGAGATCTTGGCCATCAGGAGATAAGCCTCATGATAAAGGGGATCCCGGGAGCTTACTGTTTTCACCACCCTTTCAAGAAGCTCCAGGGCCTTTTTCTTGTATCCCCGTTTCCAGTATATTCTGCCCGCCCCCACGGCCGCCTTAGCCGCAAGCCTGGAAGAAGGCACCTCCTCCATCACCTGTCTATAGAGCAAAAGGGCATCTTGTTCCCTGTGCTGAAGCTCTAGGGAACGGGCTTGGTGAAACTTCCTTTCCGCCACACTCTTTTGAGGAACCGCTGCAGGGGGAGGCGCAGGAGGCCTCATGGCACAGGCTGCCAAAAGCAGAAGGCTAACGCAACCTACTATCCGGAACCACACTGGATCTCACCTTAAAAACTCTGTCCACCTTCCTGGCCACCCTAACTGCCAGTTCTTTAGAGCTGTAGGGCCCTACCACCACCCTATAAACTCCCCTGGCAGAGGAGTAAAGCATCAAAGCCCTGTAACCCTTTTCCTTCAGCTGCCCCCTCCATTCTTCAGCCCTGGGTTTCTCCCTGAAGGCTCCAACCTGAACATAGTACCCCTTCTTCAATGCCACCTGGGGTGCAGGGAGAGAAGAGACCCTGGTCTTAGCCTTAGTGCCAGCCTTCAGCCTGGCCCCAACCTGCTGCTTAGCACGGTGGACCCTACTGGTGGCCTCACGGACTTGGGCCTTGGGGAGCGAGACCTTGACAGAGGCCTCCTCCATCTGGGCCAGCCTAGCTCGCTCATGGCGCTCACCTACTGTCACCCCCAAAAAGAAAACCACAATGAGCAGAGCCACCACCACGAGGGCCAGGGCCCCCAACTCCCTAGCTTTAAGGGTGTACTCCCCCTTCATCCCTATCCTCACATGGAACAGGGAGCGTCCACTCCCAACAACCTCAACCCTTCCCCCACCACCACCTGTACACCTTTGACCAGGGCCATCCGCGCCTCCCTCAGTTCCTTATCCTCCACCAGGACCCTATGGTGATTGTAGTAGCTGTGGAAGCCCGCCGCCAACTCCTGGAGATAATAAGTGAGACGGTGAGGCTCCAGGCTTAGGGCCATGCCTTGAATGAGGTCGGGAAACTGGAGAACCTTCTTGATAAGCTCCATCTCCTCCCTCAACTCAAGGGAAGCCAGTTCCACATCGGTGAGAGAGGCGGGCACCGGAATGTTTCTCTCCCCAGCTGTTCTAAAAATGGAAGAGATCCGAGCATGGGCATACTGGACGTAAAAAACGGGATTCTCCTCGCTTTGGCTCTTGGCCAGATCCACATCGAAGTCGAGATGGGCATCGCATTTCCTGGTAAGAAAAATAAAACGCACGGCGTCTTTGCCTACCTCGTCCACCAGCTCAGCCAAGGGCACAAACTCCCCCTGCCGGGTGGACATGGAAACCTTTTCTCCCCCTTTAATGAGGCTCACCATCTGAATGAGCAGGACTTGTAGCATTTGGGGATCGTATCCCAGAGCCTCCAGGGCGGCTCTAATCCTGGGCACATAACCATGGTGGTCTGCCCCCCATACATCCACCAAAAGAGCAAAGCCCCTTTCGGCCTTGAGGGCGTGGTAAGCAATATCAGACGCCAGATAGGTAGGCTCCCCGTTGGCCCTCACCACTACCCGATCCTTATCGTCTCCCAATCTACTGGAGGCAAACCATTGGGCCCCGCCTTCCTCATATATAAACCCTCTCTCTTTCAGCCTCTCCAGAGCTTTACCTACCAGATCCCTTTCATAAAGGGTCTTCTCGCTAAACCACGAGTCAAAGGTCACCCCGAAGGCCTCTAGGTCCCCCCTAATCTCCCCCAGAATCTCCCTGGCCCCCCACTGGGCAAGCCTCTCCAGGGCCTCTTCTCTGGGGGACTCCAGGACCTGGGGCATCTCCTCCAGCACCCTTTTGGCCAATTCCACCACGTACCGGCCCCTGTAACCGCCTTCGGGAAACTCCACATTCTCCCCTCTCAGCTCCAAGCACCTGGCCCAAATGGATTCCACCAGAATGCGGATCTGGCGCCCGGCATCATTAATGTAATACTCCCTTTCCACCTGGTAACCAGCCTTCTCCAAGATACGAGCCAGAGAATCACCCACCGCCGCTCCTCTGCCATGGCCAATATGGAGGGGACCCGTGGGATTGGCCGATACGAACTCCACCTGGACTTTTCTACCCTTGCCCAAGTCCAAACGGCCAAACTCCTCGCCTTCCTCTAACACCTTGGAGAAGGCCCGGAACCACCACTCCCTCCTCATAAAAAGATTAACAAACCCTGGCCCTGCCACCTCAACCCTTTCTATCATGGGGTGTTCCAGGACCCCTGCTAACCTCCGGGCCAATCCCCGAGGATCGGTTTTAAACCTTCGGGCCATAACCATGGCCACATTTGTGGTGTAATCTCCGAATTTGGGGTCCCTGGGATAGTCCACCTGAACCTTACCCTCCAGGCCTAGCTTACCCATGGCCTCCCCCACCATCTTCTCCACTTCCTTCCTCAAGGCACCCTCCCCTCTCTATTCCTGATGCCAGTGAACAAGGGCATCTTTTAACACCCTTGGGGCAGGAAAATCAAAGGGCCAAAAACAGGACTTCCCCCACTTTTACTTTTATGTGTCAGGGCGAGGCGTTCCGACCGCAGAAATGATAGCTCATAGTTCATAGCTCGTAGTTCATGGTTCATAGCTCATAGTTGCTATCAGCCATGAGCCATGAGCCATGAGCTATCAGCCATGGGCAAGGGAGAAATGCCCCGCCCTTTCACTTATCTGAAAGGTAAAGTCTAGGATTCTGAACACCATACCTTCACCAAGAAGGGATTTTTGGGGGAGGGACAGGCCAAAAAGTCACTCCAAGGAGCACAGCACCGTTCTCCCATGGCCAAAGGCCAGGAAAAAACCGGGGATCAGGCCTGCCAGAGATGCCGGACGCCCGGAAAAGGTGTCCCACCAGCCGAGC
The DNA here is from genome assembly GCA_024274915.1 of Thermodesulfobacteriota bacterium. Classification (GTDB taxonomy): domain Bacteria; phylum Thermosulfidibacterota; class Thermosulfidibacteria; order Thermosulfidibacterales; family B14-G1; genus B14-G1. Next base: position 29,392 of record JAJSAC010000034.1, on the reverse strand, counting down.
ACTCCATCTGTATCAGAAAGTTATAACTCTTAAAATCAATGATATTGACAACAATAGACTCAAATCCTATATTCCTCCCAGGACACAAAACCAAACTCCAGAAGTGGGAGGATAAGGACATGGGCAAAGTAATTGGAATCGACTTGGGCACTACCAACTCGGTGGTAGCTGTCATGGAAGGAGGTGAACCCCGAATTATACCCAATCAAGAGGGTGGCAGGACCACTCCGTCGGTGGTGGCCTTCACCAAAGACGGGGAGATCCTGGTGGGTCAGGTGGCCAAACGCCAGGCAGTCACCAACCCCGAGAACACCATCTTTTCTATCAAGAGATTCATGGGCCGTCGCCACGACGAAGTCCAAGACGAGATCAAAATGGTCCCCTACAAGGTAGTGAAAGGACCCCATGGAGACGTAAGGGTAGAGGTAGGCGGTAAGCTCTACTCTCCCCCCGAGATTTCGGCCATGATCCTGAGGAAGCTCAAGGAAGCCGCCGAAGCCTATCTAGGGGAGAAGGTAGAAAAGGCCGTTATCACCGTACCTGCTTATTTTAACGATTCCCAGCGCAAAGCCACAAAAGATGCTGGCCAGATAGCGGGTCTGGAAGTTTTAAGGCTGGTGAACGAGCCCACGGCTTCTGCCCTAGCCTATGGCCTGGACAAAAAGAAAGGTGGAAAGATAGCGGTCTTCGATCTAGGCGGTGGCACCTTTGACATCTCCATTTTGGAAGTGGGCGACGGTGTCTTCGAGGTAAAGGCTGTCAACGGCGACACCCATCTGGGGGGTGACAACTTCGATCAACGCATCATTGATTGGATAGTGGAGGAATTCAAGAAGGAGCAGGGCATCGACCTCTCCAAGGATCCCATGGCCATGCAGAGGTTGAAAGAGGCCGCCGAAAAGGCCAAATGTGAGCTCTCCTCGGTCATGGAAACGGAAATCAACCTGCCCTTCATCACCGCAGATGCCAGCGGTCCCAAACACCTCCTCATGAAACTCACCCGATCCAAGTTCGAGGCTCTGGTGGCTGATCTCATCGAGCGCACCGTCGAACCATGCCAGCAAGCTTTGAAGGATGCTGGCCTCACCGCTGCCGACGTCGACGAGGTGATCCTGGTAGGCGGTTCCACCCGTATCCCCGCCGTGCAGGCTAAAGTTAAAGAGATCTTTGGCAGGGAGCCCAGGAAGGACATCAATCCCGACGAGGCTGTGGCTCTGGGTGCTGCCATCCAGGCTGGCGTCCTCACAGGTGAAGTTAAGGACATCCTGTTACTGGATGTGACACCTCTATCCCTGGGTATCGAAACTCTGGGCGGGGTGATGACCGTCCTCATCCCTAGGAACACCACCATACCCACCAGGAAAACGGAGATCTTCACCACAGCCACAGACAACCAGACCAGTGTGGAAATCCATGTGCTCCAGGGCGAGAGACCCATGGCTAGAGACAACAGGACCCTAGCCAGGTTCCACCTAGATGGCATTCCTCCTGCCCCCAGGGGCGTACCTAAGATTGAGGTCACTTTCGACATAGATGCCGACGGCATCCTCCACGTGTCGGCCAAAGACATGGCCACAGGTAAGGAGCAGAAGATCACCGTCACCGCCAGCAGCGGTCTATCTCAGGAGGAGATTGAACAGATGGTGAAGGAGGCCGAGCGTCATGCCGAGGAGGACCGGAAGCGCAAAGAAGTGATCGAAGCCAGGAACCAGCTGGACGGTCTGGTATACACCATAGAAAAGACCCTCAATGAGAACAGGGAGAAGATCCCCGTGGCCGACATCCAGGCCGCCGAGGAGGCCCTTTCCAAAGCCAAGAAGGTTTTGGAGGAAAGCATCTCTGTCCAGGATCCTTCCAAGATAGAGACCATCCTGGCAGACCTGAGGAACGCCACCCAGGAGATCACTAACGTTTCCCACAAAATTGCCCAGACCCTCTACCAGCAGCAGGCTCAAGCAGGAGGTGGAGGTGCCACTGCTGAGGGCACCACCGAAACATCCAGTCAGGAAGGGACCGTGGAAGGTGAAGTGGTAGACGCCGATTTCGAAGAGAAAAAATGAGAAGGGGGAGGGACACTCCTCCCCCAAAACTTCACTGACAAAGGGGTGGGAAGATGGCCACGAAAAAGGACTACTATGAGATCCTAGGGGTTAGCAGAAACGCCACCCAGGACGAAATCAAGAAGGCCTACCGCAGATTGGCCAGGAAATACCACCCCGACGTCAATCCTGGAAGCAAAGAGGCCGAAGAGCGCTTCAAAGAGATAACAGAAGCCTACCAAGTCCTGTCCGATCCAGAAAAACGCAAAGCCTACGACCAGATGGGTCATGCCGCCTTCACAGGGGCCCCCGGAGGTCCCGGAGCCGGTGCTGGCTTCGACTTCCGGGACTTTCCCTTCGACCTAGAAGACCTGGGCAGGGGATTCCGCTTTGAGACGGGCGGCTTCGACCTGGGTGACCTATTCTCCCAGATCTTCGGGCGAAGGAGGCGGACCTGGAGAAAAGAGCCCACGGGACCTCAGAAAGGCCGGGATCTGGAGTATCAGATGGAACTCTCCCTGGAAGACGCTTACAAGGGAATGACCACGGAAATCACTATCAATCGGAGCGGCAAACTGGAGACAGTGAAAGTGAAAATTCCTCCCGGGGTAGACAACGGCACCCGGGTCAGGGTGGCAGGGAAAGGCGAATCAGGCATACTGGGGGGACCAGCGGGAGACCTGTACATCATCACCAGAGTGAAACCCCACCCCTTCTTCGAGCGCAAGGGTAACAACCTATATTGCAAGGTGCCCATCACCTTTTGGGAGGCTGCCCTTGGTGGCGAGATAGAGGTGCCAACCCTGGAAGGGGTGGTTAAAATGAAGATACCTCCAGGGACTCAGTGTGGCCAGAAGTTCCGTTTAAGGGGCAAGGGAATGCCCAAGCCCAAAGGGGATATGAAGGGCGACATGTATGTGGAGGTGAAAACGGTAACACCCGGGAATCTCAACGGCAGAGAGATACAGCTCCTGAGGGAACTGGCCCAGTCCAGAAAAGGGGAGAACCCTAGGGAGGAGATCCTGAGAAGGTTCGGCCGTTAGGCCGCAAAGGGAGGGAAGCCATGGAAAAGGAGAGGCCCTTGTATCTCATATCCACCGTAGCTAAGATGTTGAACATACATCCTCAGACCCTCAGGCTTTATGAGAGGGAGGGATTGATAAAACCAGCCCGCACCGAGGGCAACACTCGACTCTATTCCCAGGAAGACATCGAACGACTGAAAACCATCCTCACCCTCACCCGGGAACTGGGAGTTAACCTGGCGGGAGTAGAGATCATTCTTAGGCTCAGGGAACAGATAGAAGAACTCCAGCAGGAAGTGGAGAGACTGGCCACCCTCCTGGGTAGGTATATGCAGGTAGAAATCGAACGCCTCCAGCAAGAAGGGCGGCCCGGCCTGGTGAAGGTTTCCCCAGCCCATATAGTGAGGGTGAAGGTGCTGGAGGAAGAAAAGAGCTGATCAGGAAGCCTATCCGTCTCTCATTATGTGACAAATTGCATGTTATATGATTCTACACCGATGGACAACATATAGAACTGGGTTTTATCGTCTAAAATACTCACCTATCAGAACTTTTACACATAAGTTAAATGTTTATCCTAGAAAGAAGACCTCGTTTTATGAATATAGATATTCCCTAACTTTATCGTTAAGTTGCAACAATAATTCATCATCTTGTTCCTGTCTTCAAAGTTCTCTCTTCTCTCAAGTCCTAGCATCTTCTCGACTTTAAGCATGATATCATTGCCTGCTCCAGTTGAAACTTCCCAATGAACAACCCTGGGGCAAGCCCCAGGGTTGTTCATTAAATTGGAAAATATATACACCATACAAAACAAATCAACATTGCAAGCAATGTACTTTATAAATTCCCCGCCTTTCAGGTTTATCGAGCCTCGATCAGAGGTAAAACAACGGACAGGAAGACAATCATCCTACCTACCCAAGTAACGTCCAGACCCTCTCATTCCGCTCCTACCCCACCCTTAGGAAAAAGCCCCACCCTCTTGACATAGGGACCCCCTTGTCCGATATTTTAGTATAGCTCAATCATATTTCTTGAGTAAATTATTGGAAGAAACAAATTTAAAGGAGGAGAACCATGTTGAACATAGAAAAACTCACGGTGAAGGCCCAGGAGGCCGTGAGGAGGGCCTATGCGCTGGCCCAAGAGTATGGCCACCAACAGATGGAACCTGAGCACCTCTTCCACGCCCTCTTAGAGCAGAAAGAGGGTATAGTGGTGCCCATTCTCCAGAAGCTGGGGCTAGACATAGGCCTGCTCTCTAAGCAGACCCTGGAGGCCCTCCAGAAATACCCGAAAGTGGAGGGCACAGGAGAGATCTACCTTTCTCCCCGGCTGAAAAAGGTCTTGGACAGAGCCATGAAGGAGGCCGAGGAGCTCAAGGACGAGTATGTGAGCACCGAGCACTTGGTTTTGGCCATCCTGGAGGAGAAGGATTCCTATGCCCATGATATCCTGGTTTCCCAGGGGGTGAACCGGGAGACCTTCATGAAGGCCCTTCAAGAGGTGAGGGGGCCTCACAGGGTGACGGATCAGGCCCCTGAGGAAAAATACCAAGCCTTGAAGCGCTACTGCACGGACCTCACAGAACTGGCCAGGAAAGGAAAACTGGACCCCGTCATCGGCAGGGACGAAGAGATAAGAAGAGTGATCCAGATCCTGTGTCGGCGCCGGAAAAATAACCCCTGCCTCATCGGCGATGCCGGTGTGGGTAAAACGGCCATCGTAGAGGGCTTGGCCCAGCGCATAGCTGCAGGAGACGTGCCAACTACACTACAGGACAAATCCATTTTGGCCCTGGATATGGGGGCCCTCATCGCCGGTGCCAAATACAGGGGCGAATTTGAAGACAGGCTTAAAGCCGTCCTAAAAGAGATTCAAGAGTCAGAAGGTCGTGTCATCCTGTTCATCGACGAGATCCACACCGTGGTAGGGGCAGGAGCCGCAGAAGGGGCCATGGACGCCTCCAACTTGCTGAAACCAGCCCTGGCCAGGGGCGAACTACATTGTATTGGCGCCACCACCATTGATGAGTATAGGAAATACATTGAGAAAGATCCGGCTCTGGAGCGTCGCTTCCAGCCTGTATTGGTGACTGAGCCCAGCGTGGAGGATACCATCTCCATCCTGAGGGGTATTAAGGAGAAGTACGAAATCCACCATGGCGTAAAGATCTCCGACTCGGCCCTGGTAGCAGCAGCCTATCTGTCTCACAGGTACCTGCCCGACAGAAGGCTACCCGACAAGGCCATTGACCTCATAGACGAGGCTGCCGCCAAGCTGCGCATGGAGATAGACTCCATGCCCGCCGAATTGGACGAACTGGACCGCAAGATCCGCCAGCTGGAAATCGAGCGCCAGGTAGTGAAAAGGGAAGACAATCCCGCTGCCAGTGAGCGTCTTCGCAAAATCGAAGAGGAAATCTCCAAGTTCAAGGAGAAGTACGAGGAGCTCAAGGCCCAGTGGCTGGCGGAGAAAGAGGTGATACAGCAGATACGCCAGACTAAGGAAGAGATAGACCAGACTCGCCTAGAGCTGGAGCGGGCTGAGAGGGCTGGCGATCTGGAGAAGGCTGCCCGTCTAAAGTACGACACTTTGGTGCGCCTCCAGAAGGAGTTGGAGGAGCAGACCCAGAGGCTCAAGGAGATCCAGAGCCACCGGTCCATGCTCAAAGAGGAGGTGGACGAGGAGGACATTGCCGAGATCGTCTCCAAGTGGACGGGGATCCCTGTGAGCAAGCTCCTCCAGGAAGAGGCCGAGAAGCTCCTCCACATGGAGGAGGCCCTCCATAAGAGGGTGGTTGGTCAGGATGTGGCTGTTAAGGCCGTATCCGAAGCCATCCGCAGGGCCAGAGCAGGTCTGGCAGACCCCAACAGGCCCCTGGCCTCCTTCCTCTTCCTGGGCCCCACAGGTGTGGGCAAGACGGAGCTGGCGCGGGCCCTGGCCGAGTTCCTCTTCGACGACGAGAATGCCATGGTCCGTCTGGACATGAGCGAATACATGGAGCGTCACTCTGTAGCCAGGCTCATTGGCGCACCTCCAGGCTATGTAGGCTACGAGGAAGGAGGGCAGCTCACGGAAGCGGTGCGCAGACGCCCCTATTCCGTGGTCCTCCTGGACGAGATCGAGAAAGCCCATCCTGAGGTATTCAATATCCTTCTCCAGATTCTGGAGGACGGGCGCCTCACCGACTCTAAAGGGAACGTAGTCTCCTTCAAGAACACGGTGATCATCATGACCTCCAACGTGGGCAACGAGTACATTACTGTCCCGAAAGCACCATACGGCACCGCCGAATACGAGTTGGAGTACCAGAGCATGAAGGAGCAGGTCCTTCGAGAACTCCAGCGCCATTTCAGACCTGAGTTCCTCAACAGGATAGACGAGATCATCGTTTTCCACTCTTTGGGCAAGGAGCACATGAAAGCCATCGTGGACCTCCTCATAGAGAAGATTGGGAGACGTCTGGCTGATCGAAAGATTGACATAGAGCTCACACCGGAAGTAAAAGAGTTCCTTGTGGAGGCGGGCTTCGATCCCCAGTACGGTGCCAGACCTCTCAGGCGGGCCATTCAGAAATACATTGAAAATCCCTTGGCCCAACTCATTCTCAAGGGCGAAGTGAGGCCTGGACACAGGGTAGTAGTGGAAATGGAGGATGGGCAGATACGCTTCAATCCCCAGGAAATGCAAGAAGGGGAAGTGATGGAAGCTGAGGTGGTTTAAAGGATGACCAAACCTCCTAGAGAGTCTCCCAATGAGAGGGAAAAGAAACTGGAGACAGAAGAGGAGAGGGAAAACCCCTCCCCTTCTGTCCCAGCCCCAGTAGCCTTGGAGGAGGATACCATAACGCCCGAAAACCCTATTGAACTGGTAGAAGAGTTCAAGGTAACCCCCGAAGAGGCCCTGAGCAGTTACCTCAAGAGAATCAGTAAATATCCCGTCCTCTCCCGGGAAGAGGAGATAGAACTGGCAAAAAAGGCCCAGGAAGGAGACAAGGAGGCCCTGAAAAAACTGATAGAGTCAAACTTGCGCTTCGTGGTCTCCGTTGCCAGCAAGTACCGGGGGTACGGTATTCCCATTATGGACCTCATAAACGAAGGGAATCTGGGCCTCATCCAGGCAGCCAAGCGCTTCGATCCCGAAAGGGGTGTGAAATTCATCTCCTACGCGGTGTGGTGGATCAAACAGGCCATAATGCAAGCCCTGGCCGAGCAATCGGGGGCCGTGAGACTCCCGCTGAAGCAGGCGGGAGTCCTTTTAAGAATCCGTAACAAGTTCGAAGAACTCTCTCAGAAGCTGGGCCGGGAACCCACCACCGAGGAGCTGGCAGAAGAGCTACATATGGAACCCCACGACATCGAGGACATCCTGCGGGTGGCCCGCATCCACCTCTCCCTGGAGTCTCCCATCAACCGGGACGAGGACGAAGACACCACCTTCCTGGACCTCATGGAAGAGGAAAAAATGCCCAGCACTGAGGAACAGATGCTCAAATGGTCCCTTTCCACCCAGATCCAGGATCTTCTCAAGGAGCTGAAACCCAGGGAGGCCCTTATCCTCCGGTGTAGGTTCGGATTGGAAACAGAAAAACCCATGACCTTGGAGGAAGTGGGTAAAATGCTTGGCATCAGCCGGGAAAGGGTGAGACAATTGGAGGCCAGGGCTCTGGACAAACTGAAGAAGATTGCTGTAGCTAGGAGACTGGAGGATTACCTAAACTGATGAAGGCGTGGAGCTACCACATACCGACTCGAATCCACTTTGGACAGGAAACCCTGGAGAAACTAGGAGAGATCCTCAAAGGTTATCATGACATTCGCCGAGTCTTGGTGATCAGTGGAAGCCACCATCTCAAGGCCTCCGGGTTAGAGGAAAAGATAAAGGAAATCATTGACAAAACCCGGAAAGATCCCATCTTTTACGCCAAAGTGCCTCCCGAGCCTACAGTGGATGTGGTAGAGGAAGCCCTCTCCTTCGCCAAGAGCGTATGGCCCCATATAATTGTGGGCGTGGGCGGAGGGAGTCCTTTGGATGTTGCAAAGGTGGTAGCCATGATGCTCATCAACGGAGGCCGGGTGAGCTCCTTGATAGGCGTCTACGAGCCCTTTAAAAGAGACGGCCTCCCCTACATCGCCATACCCACCACCAGTGGTTCGGGATCGGAGGTGACCCCTTATGCCGTAATCATAGACCCCTCTGTGCCCCGCAAGGCCCCCATCGTGAGCCGCAGGAGTTTTCCCATCCACGCCCTAGTAGACCCCCAGCTCACCCTCTCCTGTCCCCCCGATCTCACTGCCAGGACGGGTGTAGATGCCCTTTCTCACTGTATAGAGGCTTTCCTCTCCCAAAAGGCCCTCCCCCTCACGGACCTGGTGGCCAGGGAAGGGGCCAGACTCGTTCTCCACCACCTGACAGAAGCCGTGAGAGATGGAGAGAATGGGGAGACCAGGGAAAAGATGGCTCTAGCAAGCCTCATGGGTGGCTTAGCCATTGCCGGAGCAGGAGCCGGCCTCATCCACCAGCTGGGGCATGCCTTGGCTGTCTTCAACGGCATGTCCCACGGCGAGGCCATGGCCCTCTTCATGGTCCCTGTCCTGGAGTTCTACGGAGACACCGTGCAAGAAAAATTGAAAGAGTTGGCCTACCAGGCCGGGGTTGCCCCTCCCGAATTCCTCGACTGGCTTCGGGGATGGCTTGCTTCTATGGGATTACCCACTTCCCTCCAAGAGATTGAATTTGACCCTGACTGGAAAAATCAAATGGTGGAACTCGTCATGTCCCGAAAGAGCGTCCTAGAAGCCCTTCCCCTCACTCCCACTCCTCAAGATCTTAAAGAACTGCTAGAGAGGATGGCATCATCACCTTAATCCAGAAGAAAGGAGAAAGGCTCCATGAAAGGGAAAATTCTAGCTTCGTCTTTCGTCATGTTTTCCATACTATTCCTCTACTTGGTCCTGGTGGCGCGTCAAGGGAGACTACCCGCCCCCTACGTCACCGCCAAAGAAGCTTTCATCCTCCTAAAAAAGGGGGTGGAGGTTCCTGATCTAGCCTACGCCTCCTTCGACTCACAGAACATGGACAGCTCGGGCCACACCAAGAAGTTCCTCATCAGCGGGTGCTCTCCCTCCCAAGAAAGAACTTACTACATGCTCTCTAACGGCAAGAGGCTCTTTAGGCCCCGGAGCATAAAGACCGAAGTGTGCCATCCTACCTTAAATTGGAATAAAATGATGGACTCTCCCCAAGTCTTGAACAAGGTGAAGGAAGCTACAGGGAAAACCTGCCAATACCGCATCATTTACAAGATGGACTGGGACGACCCCGAGGCACTGGTCATGTGTTGGGATCCAGATCAACGCACGGCCCACTGGCAAGTGAACATAGACACCACCAGTGGAGAGATAAAAGAGGTCTATCCCAAACCCCAGGGGGAAGAAAAGAAACCCACCGTCAACAAAAAAGGGAACTAGGCACCCGCCAGGCCCCTCACGCCTTTCAAAAAGGTCGAACCCTATCCCCCGACCTTTTCGGAAGCGTCTATCACCTCAAAGACACCACTCTCAACAAAAGCTTCAAGGAAACGGAGATGCATAGCGTGGCCAGCCTTGAAGGCCTTAAGCTCCCCCATAATGGGACATCCCAGAAGTTTTAAGTCCCCCAGAAGATCCAGCAACTTGTGGCGTACAGGCTCATCCTCGAATCGGGGGGGACCGTTCAAAACCCCTTCCTTCCCGATGACCACAGCGTTCTTTATATTTCCGCCCCTGCCCAGCCCCTGCTTCAAAAGATGGGCTATCTCTTCATAAAAGCAGTAAGTCCTGGCGGGAGCTATACCATCCACGTAGTTATCAGAGTCATGGTCAAATGAGGCCGCCTGATAGCCGAGATATGGGTGCTCATACTTTATGACACAATGGGCCTTAAACCCCCCCCCGTTCGGGGAAACTTCCATAAAGCTCCCATCCTCCCTCTCCACCCGGAAAGGCTTCAACACCCTGCAACAGCGCCTGGGCTTCTCTTGCTCCTTTACACCTGCCTCCAAAATCTTCCGGGTGAAGACAGAGGAACTCCCATCCATACCGGGGATCTCTTCCCCCCCCTCCACCTCTATGACGGCATTATCTATACCCAAACCCGCCAAGGCAGAGAGGAGATGCTCCACCGTTCTCACCATCACATGGCCTTTACCAAGATTGGTGGCACGAGAAACATCCACCACATGGGAAAAGTGAGCCGGAATCTCTACCCCTCCCCTCACAAATACCACCCCCGTATCCACAGGGGCAGGTTTTATTCTGATGGTGGAAGGCTTTCCCGTATGGAGTCCGTAGCCTCTGAGTTCTATCTCCCTCTTAAGGGTCCTCTGCGCACCTGACGGATACTCCAAGGGCACCCTCCTCTTATCTTTTTTACTCAACCCATTATAGACAAGGAAAACGCCTAGTAAATGTGTAAAGTTGCAAACATTGGAGCTCTAAGTTGTGTCAAAGAATGGACATCCCTATAGTCCCCCAACCTTCACGGTCAAACACATATCGTGACATCCAAGAAGAAAATCGCTATATGAGACAACATGAAGGAAAGAGTGACAGCAGCCCTTATCCAAATGGAAATACGCAAAGGGGAGCCGGGCCTCAACCTGGCTAAGGCCCTCACATTACTGGAAACCGCCATCAACGAAGGAGCCCAACTGGCGGTCCTGCCGGAAATGTGGCTTACCGATTTTGTCCTGAAAGACCCCCAACTCCACTTGCCCTGGACAGCCAAAGCCCTAGCCCATCTACAAGGCATGACTAAAGAGAGCGATATGGTGATTGTTGCAGGTTCCATGATGGAGGAAGAGGAGGGCAGGATCTACAACACATCTTACGTCATCGCTGAAGGGGAAACTGTAGGCAAGTACCGCAAGGTTTACCTATTCGAGCCTATGGGAGAGTTAAGGATCTTCTCGCCTGGCAACAAAACCTTAGTAGTAGATACCACTTTGGGCAAGCTAGGGGTGGTAATATGCTACGACCTCCGCTTTCCCGAGTTTATCCGCCCCCTCCCCTTCCAGGGGGTAGAGATCCTTTGTGTTCCTGCCCAGTGGCCTGTCCAAAGGATAGCCCACTGGGAGATCCTATTAAAAGCCAGGGCAGTGGAAAACCAGTTCTTCGTCCTGGGATGCAACCGGTGGGGTCAAGCGGGATCATACAACTTCCCAGGCCACTCCATCATCCTAGATCCCCTGGGAGGTGTTTTGGCTAGCGTCCACAAGGAAGACATTGCCGTAGCCACCCTAGAAAAAAGCGTGATGGAAGAGTACAGAAGCCAGATACCTTCCCTACGGGATAGCCACCTGGCCAGGTCTACCCTCTAAACACCCGGAATTCGTAGGTCTTTCCCTTCCCCATGTCAAAGACCAGATGCTCCTCGTCCTCCTCTATGACGGTGCCCACTATTTGACGATAGGCCTCGAAATCGAAGAATCGGACCACATGGGTGGCCCCCTGGCCCTCCGACCCCAAGACCTCTTTCTCATCGGGTAACAGTTCCCTTATGGTGAGGTGATTGCAACGGCCCTTCTTCTCCCAATCACCCACCCTCAAGATAAGCCAATAAAACTTGTTGGGCGAAATCTTCATTCTTTTCCCCTCATGGATTACAGAAAAGGGGGACCTACCCTACCTCCAGGACCAGGCCCCCCACTAACCATCAGCGAAATTAAACCACCCTACACTTGTAGCCGTAGCAGTGGATTCCTGCTTCCCCTTCGCTGAAAATCTTGCGGAAGACGATCTCCACCTCTTTCCCGATCTCCACCTCTTCCAAAGAGGTATCCGTCACCTGACATTGGACGGTACCTCCACCCTCCAGCTCCACGATGGCCACAGCATAGGGTTTTTGATATTTGAACTGGGTGGGAGGAGTCCGAATAATGGTATAGGAGAGGATCTTTCCCTTCCAAGATAGGCTGTAGTCTTCCAAGTCCTCAGAACCGCAGGGGCACACCAGCCTGGGGGGCAGAAAAACCTTACCACAAGCCTTGCATCTGTTGCCCTGCAACCTATACCTCTGGGGCATCTCCTTATAGTGTCTGGGCACAATCATCACTGCACCTCCAGGATGTGAACTACAGAGCTCCCACCGGAGCCTCCCATATTCTGAGCCAGGCCCCTCTTGGCGTTCTTCACCTGCCGCTCACCAGCGGAGCCCCTAAGCTGCTCCACCAACTCCACGATCTGGGCCACTCCAGTGGCCCCCACGGGGTGGCCTTTGGACTTGAGACCACCACTGGTGTTGATGGGCACCTTGCCGTCCAGAGCCGTATTGCCCGCCTCGGAGAAGGGACCTCCTTGGCCCACCTCGCAGAAGCCTAGGGCCTCGATGCAGCAGATCTCAGCAATGGTGAAGCAATCGTGAACCTCGGCAAAATCTATATCCTCGGGCTTGAGACCTGCCACCTCATAGGCCCTCTTACCTGCCTGATATACAGCATCCAGGAAGGTAATGTCGTCCCTCTGATGGAGGGCAATGGTGGAGGTGGCGGCACCGGAACCAATCACCTTGATGATGGTGTCAGTGTACTTTTTGGCCAGCTCCACGGGACACAGGATAACGGCAGCAGCGCCATCGCTCACAGGGGAGCAGTCGAAGAGACCCAGGGGGTCGGCTACGGGAGTGGCGTTGAGGACCATCTCTTTGCTGATTTTCAAAGGGAACTGGGCGTTGGGGTTCTTGGAACCGTTATCGTGGCTCTTCACAGCCACGGCAGCCATCTGCTCCCGGGTGGTCCCATACTTGGTCATGTGAGCCTTGGCGATCATAGCGTAGAGACCAGGGAAGGTGTTCCCATGAAAGGCCTCGTACTCTTGGTCGGCAGCAGACGCCAGGGCAAAAGTGGCATCGGCCCCGGTGAGCATCTTCTCCACGCCCCCCACCAACACTATGTCGCTCATGCCCGAGGCCACCTCTATGTAGCCCAGACGGAAGGCCAGACCACCCGAAGCGCAGGCCGACTCGATCCTGTAGGCGGGGAGGTGCTTCTGGCCCAGATAGTCGGCCATAAGAGAACCCAAATGCTCCTGGGCACAGAAAAGGCCACTGGTCATACAGCCCACGTACATGGAGTCCAGGTGATCCACGCCGGCGTCCTTTATGGCCTTCAGGGCAGCCTCCACGTAAAGCTCCCGGAGGTTCTGCCACCAGAGCTCCCCGAATTTGGTGATACCAATTCCAATTACTGCTACATCTCTCATGCCCATACCTCCTGAATTAAACATCGGGGTTCAGGTGGATCTTGCCCCTGAACTTGGCATACTGACCATAGGTGAGATAGAACTTTCTGCCGTGGATAAGGTCCCACAGCTTGGGCACCATGTCCCTCACCTCGTTGATCCTCTCCGTCACCCTGAAGATGAAGGAGTCGGAACCGGCACCAGAACCGAAGGAGACCATGAGAATGAGATCCCCAGGCTTGGCGGCGCTATCCAGGGTGGCGGTCAGACCGTTGGGAGAGGCGCCGGAGTAGGTGTTACCCTGCCAGGGGACCACCCAGCCGGGCTCTATCTGCTCCTTCTTGAAACCAAGCTTCTGACCAGCCCTCAGGGGGAACTTCCCGTTGGGCATGTGAAACACGGCCCACTGGATGTCCTTGGCAGTGAGACCAGCCATCTCCATGATGTTCCTGCCAGCAGAGACCACATGTTTAAAGTAGGCTGGCTCTCCAGTGAAACGGCCGCCGTGCTGGGGATACATCTCGTGCTCCCGGCGCCAGAAGTCGGGGGTATCTGTGGTGAAGGAGTAAGTGTAGAGAACTTCAGCGATGATCTTGTCCTCATCGGCCCCAAAAATGAAAGCAGAGCCACCGGCGGCAGCCGAGTATTCGAGAGCGTCGGCAGGGGCACCCTGGGAGGTGTCGGCTCCAATAGCCATGGCATACCTCATGTTGCCGGACTTGACATGGGAGTAACAGACGAACATGGCCTCGGCACCGGCCTTACAGGCAAACTCGTAGTCGGCGATATGAATCTCGGGGGTCATGCCCAAGGCCTCGGCCACTATGGTGCCGGAAGGCTTGACGGCGTAAGGATGGGACTCGGAACCGATGTAGATGGCGCCGATCTCCCTGGGATCGATTCCCGCCCTAACCAGGGCATACTTGGCAGCCTGGTAGGCAATGGTGACCGTGTCCTCGTCCTGGTTGGGCACCGTCTTTTCGTAGAGGAGCAAGCCCCGCTTGATGACCTCAGGGTCATCCCCCCACTGGGCCGCTATCTCCTCCGCCTTAATCCTGTAACGGGGGACGTAGGCACCGTATCCGATAATACCTACTGCCATGAAGCTACCCTCCTTGTGTATTTGTACTGCCTTTACAATCCTTTTTAGTTTCTGTCAATAATTTTAAATTTCATCAAACCTGCATAACCCCGTGTTTCTTGGGATAACGCAGCTCTCCAGGCTTCTTCTCGTAGTAGGCGAAACGGCGAATGAGTTCAGAACGGAGCTGAGTGGGCACCACCATGTCATCGATGATCAGGTTGGCGGCCAGCTTGTATATGTCTACCTGTTCCCGGTACTCCTTTTGCTTCTCCATGACGAACTTCATACGCTCTTTGGGGTCTTTAATCTCCTGGATGTGATTGTAGTACACAGCGTTCACTGCTGCCTCGGGACCCATGACAGCCACCATGGCCGTTGGCAGGGCCAGGCAGGCATCGGGCTCGTGGGACGGACCACACATGGCGTAGAGTCCGGCACCGTAGGCCTTGCGGATAACCACGGAAATCTTGGGCACCGTGGCCTCGGAGACGGCATAGAGCATCTTACAACCGTGGCGCAGGATGCCCTCTTTCTCCACCTTGGAACCGATCATGAAACCTGGCACGTCCATGAGGTAAAGAAGGGGAATATTGAAGGCATCGCAGAGTCTGATGAACCGACAAGCCTTGTCGGCAGAGTCCACAAAAAGAACACCGCCCTTCACCTTGGGCTGGTTGGCGATGATGCCCAGGGGCTTGCCGTCGATCCGGGCAAAACCGGTGATGATCTCCTGGGCCCACAGCTTCTTCATCTCGAACCAGCTGTCCCTGTCAATAATGCGCCAGATCACCTCGTACATGTCGAAGGGAAGGTTCTGGTTCTCGGGTATCACCTTCTCAATGTCCTCAATGGATTTCTCGGGCTCGGCAGGCTCGTAGACAGGGGGTTTCTCAAAGCAGTGCTGGGGGAAGTAGGATAGATAGTCCTTGAGCATCTGGAGGGCCTCCTCCTCGTTCTCGGCAAAGACGTCGCCCACCCCCGACACGGAGCAGTGCATCCGAGATCCTCCCATCTCCTCCAGGGTCACCTTCTCCCCAATGGTCACCTCGGCCATTCTAGGGGATCCCAGGTACATGGCCCCCAGCTTGTCCACGCAGATGATCACGTCACAGAAAGTGGGAATGTAGGCCCCCCCCGCCGCCGAAGGTCCCGATAGGATGCAGACCTGGGGGATCATACCCGACATGAGAGCCTGGAGATGGAAAATGCGTCCTGCGTGACGCCGCCCCGGGAAGCAGTAGATCTGATCGGTGATGCGTAACCCTGCCGAGTCCACCAAATAGATCATGGGGATGCGGAGACGCATGGCCGTTTCCTGGATGCGAATAATCTTCTCCACGGTGCGCTGGCCCCAGGAACCAGCCTTGACAGAGAAGTCATTGGCCATGACGGCCACGTCCCGACCGTTGACCTTGCCCAAAACTGTGACCACACCGTCGGCCGCCAGCTCCTCCTCCAGACAGTTGGCCATGAGTCCATCCTCCACTATGGAACCTGGGTCCAGAAGGATTTCCAAACGCTCCCTACACAGGAGCTTCCCGTAATCCTCTTTCACCCTCTTTTTGTGACGCTCAGGCCCCATCTGGAGAATCCTCTCCCTGATGGCCTTGAGTCCCCCACCTTTAGTTGCCATGATTTACCTCCTATTCCCCTCTGTACTGGGGTTTCCTCTTTTCCTGAAAGGCTTTGAGCCCCTCCAGTCGGTCTTTGGTAGGGATGATGTTATCGTAGCACCGGGACTCTATGAAGAGCCCGACGTGGATCTCCACCTCGGAGCCCATATTGATGGCGTACTTGGCCTGGGCCACGGCCAAGGGACCGTTGCTGGCGATCTCTCGAGCAACCTCCATAGCCCGCTCCAGGAGTCTGTGATCGGACACCACCTCGTTCACCAGACCCATTCCTTCCGCCTCTCGAGCTGTGATACGTCGGGCGGTGAAGATAAGCTCCTTGGCCCGAGCCTTGCCCACCACCCGGGGGAGCCTCTGGGTTCCTCCAGCCCCCGGAATGATGGCTAGACTGGTCTCTGTAAGCCCCATGCGAGCCGATTCGGCAGCCAAACGAAGATCGCAGGCTAAGGCCATCTCCAACCCACCACCAAATGCCACCCCATTCATAACGGCCATGGTGGGTTTGGGAATCTCCTCCAGCATGGTGAAGGTGTCCCTGATGGTCCTGATGAACTCCTTCACTTCCACGTCGGAAAGGGTAGCCCTCTCCTTAAGATCTGCACCAGCGCAGAAGGCCTTATCTCCAGCACCCGTAACCAGTACCACCCTCACCTCTCTATCGAACCAACAGGCCTCCAGCTTTCCCTTCAGGGCCCTTAGCATGGGAAAATTGAGGGCGTTCATCACCCTGGGCCGATTGAGGGTAAGGATCAGTACATGGCCCTCTCGCTCCTCCAAGACCAGTTCTTCCATGGTTCACTCCAAAACGATAACCACGTCTCCCTCATTAACAAAATCACCCACGTTCACCTTCACTTCCCTAACGACACCGTTGCTCTCCGCCTGGAAAGGGATCATCATCTTCATGGACTCCAGTATAAGGAGCTCTTGCCCGGGCTCAATGGTGTCTCCGGGCTGGACCTTCACTTCAGCAACCACTCCAGCCATGGGGCATGCCACTTCCGCCATCTCTCACTCCTCCTTCAACTGATCTATAAAGTTGGTGGTGGTCCTCCCCTCACGGAACAACCTGCTCTTTAAGGCTTTGAGATGGAAGGGTATATTGGTCTTGATCCCCTCCACCACCGTACTTTCCAAGGCCAAAACCATCCTGTCAATAGCCTCATCCCTGGTCTCACCCCAAGTGACAAACTTGGCCAATAGGGGATCATAGTAAGGGGAAACTGTATAACCCTCATAAACCCCCACATCGGCTCTGAAACCCTCCATCTGGGGCACCTGCCACCGGGTGATCTTCCCGGGAGAGGGCATGAACTTCTTATCGGGGTCCTCGGCATAGATACGACTTTCAATGGCATGGCCATCAATGCCGATCTCTTCCTGCTGCAAGGTGAGAAGTTCCCCCGAGGCTATCCTCAGCTGCCACTCCACCAAGTCTACGCCCGTGATCATCTCTGTCACGGGATGCTCCACCTGGATACGAGTGTTCATCTCAAGAAAGTAGAAATTTTTATCGGGATCCACCAGAAACTCCACCGTACCAGCGTTGTTGTATCCTATGGCCTGAGCAGATCGTACAGCGGCAGCCCCCATCCTTCGCCTCATATCAGGGTCTACAAAGGTAGAAGGAGCCTCCTCTATCACCTTCTGGTGACGCCTCTGGACAGAGCACTCCCTCTCATTGAGATGAACGGTGTAACCCTCGTTGTCGGCCAGCACCTGGATCTCTATATGCCGGGGCTCCTCAATATACTTTTCGAGGTATAGGGAAGGATCGCCAAAATAGGCCTTGGCCCGGGCTTCACATATCTTGAAGGCCTGTTCCAGTTCCCTCTCATCCCGGGCAATCTGCATCCCGATTCCACCGCCACCCGCCGAAGCCTTCACCATAACGGGATAACCTATATCCTGGGCCAGAGCCCTGGCCCGCTCCAAATCCCGAATGCCCTCCACGTTACCAGGTACAATGGGGACCCCCGCCTCCTTCATGATCTGGCGGGCTTTCACCTTGAACCCCATAGCCTCCATGGCCTCGGGTTTAGGGCCGATGAAGATTAGCCCCTTCTCTCTGCACTTTCTTGCAAAAGTAGCGTTCTCCGCCAGAAGACCATACCCGGGATGGATGGCCTGGACCCCTGCTCCCAAAGCCACTTCAACGATCTTGTCCATGTTCAAGTAGCTCTGGGCCACAGGAGGAGGGCCAATATGGTAAGACTCATCAGCCATCTGGACATGCAGGGCCTCTCTATCAGCATCAGAATAGACAGCCACTGTCTTGACCCCCAACTTCTGACACGCCTTTATCACCCTGACAGCAATCTCACCTCGGTTGGCAACAAGCACCTTCTCAAACATGAGCCACCTCTGTTTTAAGGTTTATAAAAAACCTTTAAATCTCGCTGTAACGCCAGGCCAAAAAAAATTGGCCAACCAACCCAGGGGAGTTAGCTATCAGACCCCCCAAGTCCTTGTCAAGACAGGAGTCCATTGGAACAAGCCGTGGAAAGGGAACTCCCCTCACCCTTCATCCCTTAACAACCGTTCCTTCCGGCCCCAACCCGAATAAAACAGGATTGGGATTCTGTCCCCCGTCTCAAGTACACAAACAAAGGACAAGACGAAACTTCTGGGAAAGCCCCTTCATGGTTGGCCGTTGCAAGCAACGGGGGTTAGCCTATATACTTGATGCCCATGATAGCCGTGGTCCAAAGGGTGAAGAGCTCCAAAGTGGAAGTGGAAGGCCGGGTGGTGGGCGAGATTGGCCCCGGCCTCAACTGCCTCCTGGGGGTAGAAAAGGGAGACACCCAGGAGGACCTCGAGTGGCTCTGCGACAAGATCGTCCACCTCCGCATCTTCGAAGACGACCAGGGCAAGATGAATCTCTCTGTCATGGACATTCGGGGAGGCATTCTGGTCATTCCCCAGTTCACCCTCCTGGGAGACTGCCGCAAGGGACGGCGCCCCAACTTCACCAGGGCAGCCCCACCCCAGGAAGCCTCTAGATTTTTTGACATGGCCGTAAAGCGGTTCAAGACCTACCCTGTATCTGTGGCCCAAGGGGTCTTCCAAGCCCACATGTTGGTATCTATAGAGAACAACGGACCAGTCACCTTTATCATAAATTCACGGGAGAGAGGCAGATGAGAGTAAAAACCCTGGTTGTAGGTCCTTTAGAAGTCAACTGCTACCTAGCCTGGGACGAAGAAACCGGCCAAGGCATAGTAATAGACCCCGGGGCGGAGGGTCCCATGATCGTAGAAGAGATCAAGAAACAGGACTTCACCCTCACCCACATTGTCAACACCCACTGCCACGTAGACCACATAGGGGCCAACGCCGACGTGAAGGAGTCCTTCCCCGAAGCCCTCCTGGCCATACCCGAGAAGGACCTCCCTCTCTTCAGATCTCCCCATAACCCCATGTTGGTCATGATGTGCAGGGCCAAACCCTCTCCAGAACCTGAGTTGCTGTTCAAGGAGGGAGACACCATTCCCGTGGGTACCGAGGAACTGGTGGTGATAGAAACCCCGGGTCACACTATAGGCTCCACCTGCCTCTACAGCGCCGGCTCGGGGGTGGTCTTTACAGGAGATACCCTCTTCGCCGGTTCCGTGGGCCGTACAGACCTGCCCTTCTCAGAACACGATGCCCTCTTCCGCTCAGTGCGACAGAAGCTCTTCGTGTTACCGGAAGAAACAGAAGTGCTGCCGGGCCACGGTCCCCCATCAACCATTAGCAGGGAGAAAAGATTCAACCCCTTTTTCAGCGGGCTAATTTTATAACGCTATTTTTGGAGCACCATAGCAAAGGTAAAGAGGCACAAAAAGATGCAAACAGACCTTCCTAAGCCAACAGTGCCCGTTTCAGCCATCCCGGGTACTCTCCCCTTTCTATCACCCGCCTTGATTAGCCGAGGGGTATGGTATAAGGTTTCCCCCAATAGATCTCCCCTATTAAAGGAGTGAAGTCTATGCCTTCTGATCTGCCCTCTCTCATCGGGAAATTGGTTAAAGAAGTGATCGACCACCCAGAATTGTACAACAGCAAAAACCTCCACAGCCTTGTTATAGAAGGGGTGGAAAGGGTACTGATCGAAAAAGCCCTGGAACACACCGGAGGCAACAAAAGAAAAGCTGCCCAAGTATTGGGAATAAACCGGAACACCCTAAGCAATAAGATCAAAAAATACCAGCTTAAAACGGAGAAATAAAAACAGGGAGATCCCAAAATGAACCATTCAAAAATTAGTGGTATGATGTGGATATTTTTAGGAATCTTCCTGGTTGCCTCGGGCATAGTTTCAATCTTCAAAAGAAACTACCCTGCCGCTACGGGTCCCCTGATCCTAGGTGGAATAATCCTAGCTGTTCAAGGGTATATCTATAAAAGAACAGGAACAGTTAAGGGCATGCTCTGAGCAATATCTGACCCCTCCCGGGAAGGAGGGAAGAACTGCTCTGCAGATTCTCCAGAAAGGAAGAAAGAGGAGGAAAAATCTAACAAGAGCCCATTTTCTAGTTGACTAACCTTAGATACCAATGCTAATAACATAAAAAAACCTTATTTGGGAGAGGAGCTTTGAAGCTGCTGGATAAGTTAGAACCCTTTAAAGCGGCCTTCAGAAAGAAGAAAGTTCTTTTAGGAGTGGAGATTGGAACTAACGCCATAAAGATCGCCGATATCAGGGGTAAAAGGGGACAGTTGGTTCTACACCAAGCCCATGTAGTTCCCCTGCCCCCGGAAAAGATAACCATGGGATCCGTCGAAGACCAGGAAGGACTGGCGGCAGAGTTAGATACCATCTGGAACACGCTGAATCTGAAAAACCGAAACATCTCTTTAGCTCTACCTGGAAACCTCACCATCCTTAGAAGGTCACGGTTACCTTATGTGCCCCCGGAAGAGATAGAAAAGGCCATCCAATGGGAGATTGAGAAAAACCTCCCTTTTAAACTGGAAGAGATTCACTTCGACTTTCACGTTTATGAGATCAAGGAAGGAGAGAGCGTAGACCTGGTCTATGTAGTGGCAAGGAGAAGCGTTATAGAATCCTACCAGCAACTATTTCTCATGGCAGGAATCAATCTAGAAGTCTTAGACTCTACCTTCCTAGCCCTGGCAAACATAGTCATAGTCAACTATGAAGAGCTATCCAATGCGCTTTTCATGGTGCTAGACATTGGAGCCGAAAGCTCCGATCTCCTGGTCATCAAAAACCATCGCATCCTCTATAGCAGAAACGTGTAAATAGGGGGGGAAGTGGTAACCCAAAGTATATCCAGCCATCTGAAATGTTCTATGGAAGACGCCGAGCAAATAAAGCTGTCAGGGAACGTGGACGAATCCATTTTGAGGGAGGGTTCCCATGCCTTGGCATCAAAGCTCAATAACGAGATCATAATTTCCCTCAACTACTCCCAAAATCTCCTAGGTACCCAGGAACAGGTGGAAAGAATTCTGGTTACGGGCGGAGCCTCGAGCACCCCCTTCCTCATTCCCGAACTCATATCTTTCCTCAATGTGGAAATCCAGCCCCTTGCACCCACGAGGAAAATAGAACTCCACCCCCACATGGACCCCTCCCACATGGAGGAAATATCCACCCGCATTCCAGTGGCCATGGGCACAGCTCTGAGAAGTGTCCTCTTTTGACACAAGCAGGAACTAAAAGCAGGCGGAGTGGGCTAACCCACCTTCACTTCGAAGATGCAGGCGGAGTCTCCTTTGCCCATGCACTCCCCTTCTTTGACCTGCACTTTATCTTCCAGTGCCAGCTCGAAGAAACCGGCTATATACCCCGCTAAAGGATGACAAACCGGCTTCTTCCTCTTCTTTTCCAGGCTACTCACTAGGACGTTCTCCGTCACCGTAACCCTGTACAGCTCTTCATCCACCTCTTCCACCCTCATCTTACCCCAGTTACCCACTTCAAAGGCCAAAACCATGGCCTCAATAAGGTCCCTTCCACCAACTCCCAATCTATCTTTCAAAAGAACCGCCCCTTTGCTCCCGGCCTTCTTGCCAGCGGTATAGAAAATCCCCCCCAAGCCGAACCCGGCTATCCTGAGAACAGACTCGTAAAGGTTGGAAAGCCCCTCTTTGTCAATAAGGACCGAACTCTCCCTTACCACCTCTGCCACCGCCTCTTTCATGATCCCTCTCCTCTTTAAATAAAAATATACTCCATCCCCAGGATCACCCTCGCCCAAAGGCCATCAACTCCGCACCCTTCCTTCTGGCTATCTCTCTCAGACCCCTCACATTCTCAACGGCCCCCATGGCGTCCACCCCCCTAACGAACATGGGATCCACCAACTCAAGACCAAGAAGGGGAGCCACACAATTGAAGGTGAGGAGAATCCCATCAAAAAGCCTTCCTCCTCCAGTGGCACCCACTCCCACCGGAAGCAGCCCCCCCTTTTGAGCCGGACCTCTCCTCAGTAGAACCTTTCTGACCCACAGAGGTTGGAGACGGTCTATTAGAGCTTTAAGGGGGGCTGGGAGGTGGTAAAAATAGATGGGAGTAGCCACCACCAGATGATGACAATCCAATATATGTTCCATCACCAGATCCATATCATCTCTGATCACGCATAATCCCGTAGCCAAACAACCATCACACCCCTTACATGGCGCAATATCCAAATCCCTAACACTAAGGCGGGTAATCTGGCCTCCTCCCCCTTCTATCCCATCCAATACCCAATCTAGGAGAATAGAAGAGTTTCCCCCCCTACGGGGGCTTCCTTCCACAGCCAGAACCTTCACTACACCCCCAAAGCCGCCGAAAAGGTGTCCCAGTCGAGGGAAGCCTTCACCAATTCCACCGCCCTGGCCGCCTTCTTTTCGCCCCTCAAAGCCGCCATACCCCATCTTACGCCCAGGAGTTCCACGGCAGACAGGGTATCCATGTCTACCAGGATCACGGGAACCTTTCTCTCTTCGGCCCGCTGGAGGACACTATCCAATGGTGGCAGCCCCTCCGTCACTATGATGGCATTTATGGGGTGCTCCAGGGCAGCCAACATGAGGTCAGAGCGGTCCGCCGAGGCGATGAGGGCCTTCTCCTTGCCCTTCTTGAAGTAGGACACCGCCGCTTCAGGCCCCATGGAACCCAGAATAAAACCCTCAACCAACACCTCGTCGTCATGGGAACCGGTGAGGACTCTCCCCCCCGTTAGGGTCAAGATCTCTTCCAGGGAAAGGGCCTGGAGCCTGGAGTCCAAGGGAATCATTCCCAGAATCCTCACTCTCTTGCTCTCCATATAGGGCACCAAATCCTCCACGAGGATCTGCCACCCGTGGGATGGAACCTTGTTCACCACCACCCCCAAGAGTCTCTCCCCCAACCTCCCCTTGGCATCCAGCACCAGGTCCAGGGATCTGAGACTCTCGTCGTAGACAGCCACCAACAGGGCGGGTACATCCCAGTTATGGGCCACCTGGAAGCCCGACAACCCCAGAAAAGCCCCCTCATAGACAGAGCCTCCCCCTCCCACGATGACCAGGTCCTTGCCCCTAGAGATATCCTGAAAGGCCTGAAAGGCCCTGGAGGCCGCATCATCCTCACCCTTGAAGAGGCCTCTAAGCCTGTCCCGTGTCACCACATAAGGGGCCATGAGTTCCATGGGATCGTCTAGCCCCAGGGTCCGGGAGAAAAAGAGGACATCCTGATCTGTCAGCCCGTACTCTTCCGTCCAAAGGGGAAGGGTTCCCACGGGCTTGATATAACCCACCTTCCAGCCCATCTCTTGGAAGTACTTCCCCATACCCAGAGCCACCAAGGTCTTACCCGCATACCTGTCTACAGCGTGGACCATAACGGTCTTCATTGTTCTCCTCCCAAAACGAGTCAGGCATCCAATGCCATAAATCCACTGGGGGTCACCCTAAGGGGATTGGCCTCACACTTCGTCAAGCCCAGCCCCCCAGGAAACGAGGGAGAAACCCACCAGGGCCTTCCCCGAGGCATCCACATCCATCTTCCCACCTCCCCTTGCCCCTCTCAAAAAATAGAGTGACGCTTTGTCTCTCTTATCACCTCTGCCGCCTCTTCAAAAGTGAGGGGAACCAGTCTGAAGGTGACCTCCTTTAGGACCTCTTATATGCCTCCCAGTCCAAACACCACGAAGGGACCAAAATAGCGACCCTGGTGAAACCCACAATAACATCCACCCTCTGGAAGGCCGATTCATCCACCAATACACCCCCGATTCGGGCCCGGGAAAAGCGCCTCCTAGCCCCCAGGGTGATTTCATAAAAGGCCCCCTCCACATCCCTCGGGGTAGCCAGCCCCACCTTCACCCCTCCCACGTCGCTTTTGTGCAATATCCGGGGAGAAGAAAGCCTCATCACCACTGGAAAACCGAGCTCCTGGGTAGTAGTAGGCAGAATGGCCTGTTCAGAGGCATGATGAAGAGCCTTCACCTGATGGTATACAGGCCTCCCCAGAATGGTCTCCCTCCTGGGATTGACAAAGTAGAGATCCCCGCTAAAGAAAGAACCCAATAGATTGCGGGCTATGGCATAGCCCACCTTCCTGGGATCTCCCGAGGCCCCCACCACCGCCACGGAACGGGGCTTGAAAAAGGCCTCACCCATTTTGAGTCTATGAACCGGAGGATTTGGCCATACTCTTGGGAGCCAAAACCATGATCATGTTCCTCCCCTCCATATCGGGGAGCTTCTCCACCACCGCTATGTCAGAGAGATCCTGGATAATGCGGTTTAGCACCTGTTTCCCTGCATTCACAAAGGCCAACTCCCGGCCCCTGAAACGCACATTCACCTTGGCCTTGTTCCCCTCCTCCAAAAAGCGCCTCAAGTGTTTGAGTTTCACCTGGTAATCGTGCTCCTCAATCTTGGGACGCATACGCACTTCCTTCACCTGGATGACATGCTGCTTCTTCTTGGCGGCCTGGGCCTTCTTTTTCTGCTGATATTTGTACTTACCCAGGTCCATAATACGGCAGACAGGTGGAGAGGCGTTGGGCGCCACCTCCACTAGATCCAGGTCCCGCTCCCTGGCAGCGGCCAGAGCCTCCTTCAGAGACATAATACCCAGCTGCCTACCTTCCTCGTCTATAACCCTCACCTCCCGGGCCCGGATCTGTTCGTTAGCCCTTATCTTGTCTTCCTTACCATCCCTGACAGCTATAGCTCCACCTCCCAACAAAGATTCACAAAATGGCTCCTATTCTGAAGCCTTGACTTCTACCTCATGCCACATCCGTTGAATGATATCCTCCAATTCCATGGGTCCCAGGTCCCCTTGACGCCGATGACGCACAGCCACCCTGCCTTCGGCCATCTCCCTTTTGCCCACTATGAGCATGTAGGGGATCTTTTCCATTTGGGCATCCCGAACCTTGGCCCCCAGCTTTTCGTTACGCAGGTCTGCCTCCACCCGGAATCCCCTCTGGCGCAAGCGATCCGCCACCCCCTGTGCATACTCGGCCTGGTCGTCGGTGATGTTCATCACCCGAGCCTGTACGGGGGCCAACCATAGAGGAAAGGCCCCGGCGTAGTGCTCGATGAGAACACCCAGAAATCGATCAATGGACCCCAAGATCACCCGGTGGACCATGGCCGGCCTTTTCCGCTCCCCACCACTATCCACATAGGTCAAATCGAAACGCTCAGGGAGAGCGAAATCACACTGAACAGTGCCACACTGCCACTTACGCCCAATGGCGTCCGTGAGTTTCACGTCTATCTTGGGTCCATAGAAGGCTCCCTCGCCCTCACATATGTCATAAGGCAAACCCAGCTCTTCAAGAGACTCTTTCAGTGCACCTGTGGCTCGCTCCCACATCTCATGGCTACCAATGTACTTCTCGGGCCTAGTACTGATCTCCACCTCATAGGGAAATCCAAACATCTTCATAACATCATGGATGAAGTTTAGCACTCCCTTGATTTCATCCTTGAGCTGATCTGGGGTGCAGAATATATGGGCATCGTCCTGGGTAAAAGCCCTGGCCCGCAGGAGACCATGAAGGACCCCCGACTTTTCATGGCGATGGACAGTGCCCATCTCGAAGTAGCGCAGGGGCAAGTCTCTGTAACTCCGGATTCTGGATTTGTAAATAAGAATATGAGCCAGGCAGTTCATGGGCTTTATGCCGTAAAGCTCTTCGTCTACCTGGGTGAAGTACATCATCTCCCGATAGTGGTCCCAATGGCCCGACTTTTTCCACAAGTCTGCCTTGAGGAGGGTAGGCCCCATGACAATCTGGTAGCCCCTTTTGAGATGCTCCTGCTTCTCAAAGTCCTCCAGTATGGTACGCACCAGGGCCCCCTTGGGATGGTAGATGATGAAACCGGGACCCACCTCCTCCCGGATGGAGAAGAGGTCCAACTCCTTGCCCAAACGCCTGTGATCCCTGCGTCGGGCCTCCTCCAGAAAACGGAGATATCCCTCCAACTCCTCCCTGGAGGGATAAGAGACCCCATAGATACGCTGGAGCATGGGGTTCCTCTCGTCCCCCCTCCAGTAGGCCCCCGCCACGGAAAGGAGCTTCACCGCCTTCACCTTGCCGGAAGAGGGAATATGGGGTCCCCGACACAGATCAACAAAGGTCTCACCGGTGCGATAGAGGGAGACCTTCCCATCGGGAATCTCTTCTATGATCTCCACCTTGTAGTTCTCGCCCATCTCCTTGAAAAGGCGAATGGCCTCATCCTTAGAGACCTCTTCCCGGTGAAAAGGCTCGTCCCGGGCTATAATCTCGGCCATCTTGGCCTCGATCTTCTCCAGGTCCTCGGGTGTGAAAGGCCTCTCATAATCGAAATCGTAATAAAAGCCCGTCTCCACAGGTGGGCCAATGGTCACCTTGGCCGTGGGGAAGAGCTCCTTAACGGCAGCAGCCATGATGTGGGCTGTCGAATGCCAGTAAGTCTCCTTCCCTTCCGGATCCTGGAAAGTGACAGGTTCAACCTCGCAATCCCCGTTCACAGGAGCGGTAAGATCCCTCAACTCGCCGTCCACCTTCACAGCCAAGACCTGCTCCAGATCACTGCAGCCAGCCCTTTTCAAGGCATCCAAATAAGGGACCCCTTCATCCACATCTACACTGCCATTCCCTTTTATGTACACTTTAGGCATAGCTATCCTCCACAAATCCCCCAACCCAAAGGGCCCTGAGGACCAAGCCCCTCAACCCTGAAAGGCCCTCCCCCAAAGGAGAGAATGGGAACTTACACGGCAGGCGTCAAAGAATGGTAGGGACGGGCGGATTTGAACCGCCGACCCCTTGCGCGTCAAGCAAGTGCTCTCCCCCTGAGCTACGTCCCTTACCATCGCTACTCTTATTAGGAGAGAAGGATTGGGTTGTCAATAGAAAAGGAGGGCCAGGAGTCCCCCCACGGCCAGGGGGATAGTGACATTGTCGTCCAGAGGCCAGGGCACCGTCTCCACCAAAGCACCCACAAAGGCACCCACCAGAGCAGCGGGAAAGGGAATAAAAAGGGAAGCGTAGATGGTGCCTCCTATGAAGAAGGCCAGGCTCCCCTCCACAGAGAGACGCCTGTTCCAGGGCCAGGGCCTCTTCCCCCAGGCCTTGCCCACCAAAGTGGAGAGGGCATCTCCACAAGCCAGGACAGCAATCCCCCCTAGGGCAGCATAGGAGGGGTAAACTACCAGGGAAAGCCCCACCGCCAAGCCATAAAGGACAGCGCCTTTGGCCGGGAAATGTCGGATGTCGTGGGGACGATCCAGGAGATCTAACAGAGGCTCCGCCCAGGGAAAGGGCTTCCTGGTGTGGCGCCAGGACAGAAAGGCCCCCACCACGGCCATGGCCATGAGGACCCACCCCACCCGGGCCTCCCACCGGGTATAGGCCAGGGCGATGATGGTGCCATTGATGAGATGAAACACCTGCCTGGGTATCTCCCTCTTGAGATCCACAAAAGGCCTCCCCTTCCAAACCTAAAGGACTCTCTCCCGGGCCTCAACAACTACCACCCTATAAGCGCAAGTTCCACCCCTTTCAGCAGGACTTCCCCCATTTTTGTTTTATGGGTCAGGGCGAGGCGTTCCGACCGCAGAGATGATAGCTCATAGTTCATAGCTCGTAGTTCATGGTTCAATGCTCATAGTTGTTATCAGCCATGAGCCATGAGCCATGAGCCATCAGCTATCAGCCATGGGCAAGGGAGGAATGCCCCGCCCTTTCACTTGTTGGAGATGGAAAATCCAGGATTCTGAACCATGATACCTTTACCAGGAAGGGAATTTTGGGAGAAGTCCTGCATCCCCCCTTGCCAAATTCCCTCCCAGGCCCCATAAAAATCCCACCATGGAGTTTCGCCTGGTATCCGAATACCAACCGGCAGGGGACCAGCCCGAGGCCATAGATGCCCTGGTGAGAAACCTCCAGGCCAGGGTGCCCCACCAGACCCTCCTGGGGGTGACGGGCTCGGGCAAGACCTTCACCCTGGCCAACGTCATCGCCCGGGTGAACCGCCCCACCCTCATCGTCTCCCACAACAAGACCCTGGCCGCCCAGCTCTATTCGGAGTTCAAGACCTTCTTCCCCGAGAACGCCGTGGAGTACTTCGTCTCCTATTACGACTACTACCAGCCCGAGGCCTACATCCCCCAGCGGGACCTCTACATAGAGAAGGACTGCTCCATCAACGACGACATAGACCGCATGCGCCACTCCACCACCCGCTCCCTCCTGGAACGCCGGGATGTCGTCATCGTGGCCTCCGTCTCCTGCATCTACGGCCTGGGTTCCCCCGAGGCCTACTACGGCATGGTCATCACCCTGGAGGTGGGAGACACCCTGGAGCGTTCCTGGCTCACCCGTAAGCTGGCAGACATCCACTACACTCGCAACGACTACGACTTCCGCCGGGGCACCTTCCGGGTCCGGGGAGACGTGGTGGAGGTCTTCCCCTCCCACACGGAAGAGGAGGCCCTGCGCATAGAGCTCTGGGGAGACGAGATCGAGGCCCTCTACCTCTTCGACCCCCTCACGGGAGAGATCCTAGAGGAACCCCAGCGCTTCACCATTTACCCCGCCACCCACTATGTCACCTGGGAAGAGATGCGCAAAAGGGCCATTGCCAGCATCAAGGCCGAGCTGGAGGCCCGGGTGAAGGAACTGAGGGCCCAGGGCAAGGAGGTGGAGGCCCAGCGCCTGTGGCAGCGGACCACCTTCGACCTGGAGATGATCCAGGAGATCGGCTACTGCAAAGGCATCGAGAACTACTCCCGCCACCTCACTGGCAGGAGACCCGGGGAGCCGCCCCCCACCCTCATCGACTACCTGCCCAAGGACGCCCTCATCATCATAGACGAGTCCCATGTCACCATCCCCCAGCTTCGGGGCATGGTGGAAGGCGACCGCTCCCGGAAGAAGAGCCTCATCGAGTACGGCTT
>JAJSAC010000033.1 GCA_024274915.1 Thermodesulfobacteriota bacterium | reverse complement strand
GGCGTTCCGACCGCAGAGATGATAGCTCATAGTTCATAGCTCGTAGTTCATGGTTCATAGCTCACAGTTGCTATCAGCCATGAGCCATCAGCCATGGGCAAGGGAGGAATGCCCCGCCCTTTCACTTGTCTGAAAGGGAAAATCCAGGATTCTGAACATGATGCCTTTACCAAGAAGGGAATTTTGGCGATTCTACATAATTTCCAGTAAGAAATAACAAGGTATTGATAAGCCTTTTTGATGCTGTATAATGCGCATAACTAGGTAGGAGGTTAAGGGTTTGTCGCATAATAAGGCCTTCGTGGCCCTTTCATCTCTCAGTCCCCCATGGAAGCAGTTGTGCACTCGCTTTGTCGAAGCCCTGAAAGTTGAGGCCGAGAAGAGGGGAGAGGGGTGGGAGTTCATTATGCCTCGGGGAGGAGGTGGTTTGGAAGGGATGTTGAGAGAGCCCCTGGATCACCTGGATGATTTGAAGGGAGTTCAGCTGGTGGTGGTTCTTTTTGGGGAGGGTGATACCCCCAGTTTGAGAGAGTTTGTATTGGGTTACGTCCATGCCTTGGGTATTCCCATGGTAGGTGTGGGCATGGGGTCGGGGTCTGAAGAAATTCGATCCTTTTTCGGAGCCCTGGAGGCTCCGTTAGTGGTATGGAAGCCAGGGGAGGGTGAGAACTGGGAAGGGGTGGCCAGGGCAATTTTCGACAGGGTGTCTGGAGGGGGAAAAGGGAGAAGGGAGTCTCCAGCTCTGGCTAGATATGGAATGGACCTCAGACCTCCCTGCGGTTTTCAAGGGATTTGCCGGGTTTTTGGGTTTATAGAGGGGTATGTCAGGGACGATGGCACTTTGGACCCTTCCTGGGAGGAGGAGATGCTGGGGTATGCCCGTATCCCCTTTTACCTACCCTTGTCCTGGGCCCCCGAGAAAAAGATCACTCGGATTCGTTGTCATAGGTTACTGGCACCCGTTTTTGAGGTCCTCTTCCAGGAATTGGTGGAAGGGGGGTTAAGGCCTCTAGTGAGGACCTATGGAGGTTGTTTTTGTTTCAGGAGGATGCGCGGGGGAGGCCATCTATCCACCCACTCCTGGGGAATAGCCATAGACCTCAATCCTGACACCAACCGCCTGGGGACCCCTGGAGATATGGCTCCGGAGTTGGTGGAGCTCTTTGAGAATTTCGGTTTCACTTGGGGAGGGACCTTTTCCCGTCCTGACCCTATGCATTTCCAATTTTGCAGTGGTTACTAACTACAAAAAGGGGGGGTGGCTGAATGGCAGAGGGTAAGCAGGAGAGGTTTGCAGAGGCCTTGGAGAAACTGTGGGGGAGAGAGCTGGAGGAGATAAAGGACTACATAAAGGATTTTCTCACCCTCACCATCACTACAAAAGTGAAGAAGGAGGGTTCGGAAGGGGAGGAGGAGGTGGCCAGGACCTCTTTCTATCTGGATGGAGATATCGAGTGCCTCTTCCCTTTGAAAGGGGGGGTCGTGGACAAGGAGATTCTGGCCCTTCATCAGGATATGGTGGAAATGGCCATGGCCAATCGTACGGAGATTGTGAAAACCCTTCTTGGGCTTCTGAAGCTGATTGATCTCACCCATCTATGATCTCGGTGGATCATGGGGAGGACCCAGGGGCTTGTCCTCTTCACACTCACCTTTCCCCCTACCCATAGGGTGAAGATGGTGTTTGCTACCGATGGATTACGGGTGGTCATGGGAGATGATAGGGAAGGGATGAAGGGGTTACTCGACTTTCTGATTTGTCCTCCGGAGGGTCTTTTTCCCCTTCTGGAGAGGGTGGTCACCCCCCCGGGGGCTGGATTTGAGGATGGGGGGACGGAGGAAGAGGAGTGGCCTAGCATGGGTTGGGATGAGGTAGGGCACTTTTTTAATGGAGGGGATTTGGAAAAGGGGATAAGGGTGGATTTCCCTCCAGCCCTTACCCATCTGGTCTCTGGACTGGAAAAGGCATGGTTGAATATCCAAGGGCGGGATGGTGGCCATCCTTTATCCTTCTATTTTTCCGTGGAACGGGGAGGAAGGGAGATGGTGGTAACCACCATCTCCCTTTTCAGGGGAGGAGATGTGGCCACTATCGTGGATTTGAAATCCAGTAAAGTGGATGTGGAAGTTCACAGAGCCTTAATGACCTTCTTCTTCTTGGTCTTGGGAAGGCTCGTGGGAAAGGTGGTGGCGTTGCTAAGGCTCCTGAGAGCTTTGGGGGTGATCATTTTCTTTTGACGGAGGTGAGACTATGGAGAAGGACTTTCATTATCACATAATTTATTCATTGGCTCGATGTACGGGCTTTGAGAGGGAAGAGGCGTGGATCGTTGCTTACTCCTCCCAGTTTGTAGATGACAATAACGAGGGCCCCTTCCTTGTGGATGGAGGGGAGATCCTCTTCCCCAAGAGGTTGAATCTTGAAGGGGGCGTTTATCATCCCATCATGACTCAGTCCCTTTCTCCCAAGTCCCTGGATTTTTATGTTCAAAAGTATGTATACATGCCTTTTCATTTTATCCCGGGGGATGGGCGGGTGGTCATTAAGGGAAAAAGGAATCCCTTTTCCGTGGAGCCTGGCTCTACCAGGGCCAAGCGTCTCTTGAAGGCTGCCTTGAAGACCGGAGACCCCTATTCAATAGGAATCGCTCTCCACACCTGTGCCGACACTTGGTCCCACCAGAATTTCACCGCTTTCAGGGAGGATTGGAACTCTGTCTATCCCTGGTACAATGTCTTCAAGTCCTATGTCCCCAATATAGGCCATGCTGAGGCGGGACATGCCCCTGATGTTATATCTGCCCGGTGGATTGACCACCGTCTTGGAGAGGAAGAGATAGACAACAGGGCTAGGGCTATGGAGGCCATAAAAGATATCTTCGAAATGCTCTCCGATTTCAGGGGAGGGATGGTGTGGGACTCGGTTGAGAGGAGTTACTGGGAGATCATTAAGATTAGAGGCTATGATGAAAGGATAAAGGTAAATGCCCTTTTTGTGAAGGAGAAATTTGGAGAAGAAGTGCCCTTCTATGACAAGAACCTGTGGATAAGGGACGCCTTGACATGCATTTCTTGGGATGGAAATTGGGTTGAGGATCTGGTGGGCAAGGGAAATGATGAGGATCTCATGGTGCGGGTCTCTCCTAGGTCTGGGTTTAAAAGGAGCCACTGGTACCTTTTCCACCAAGCTGCTAAGGCCCATCTGGCCAGGGTCATGGAACTGGTCAAGGGGATATGAACCAAGACTTCCCTCACTTTTACTCTTATGGGGCAGGGCGGGGCGTTCCGACCGCAGAGATGATAGCTCATAGTTCATAGCTCGTAGTTCATGGTTCATAGCTCACAGTTGCTATCAGCCATGAGCCATCAGCCATGGGCAAGGGAGGAATGCCCCGCCCTTTCACTTGTTGGAAAGAAAAAATCTATCTTTACCAGGAAGGGAATTTTAGGGGGAAGTCCTGGATATGAAGTAGTCGTTGGTGAGGGGCTAGGCGGGCGTAAGCAGAGCGTTAGTGCGCGTTTGCAAGGTTGCTTGATAGCATTTCTATCTGGTGATAAGCTCTTAGGATGGAGGGGGAGAGGGCCTCTCTAGTATACAAACATAAGGAGGAATTATGAGGCTACGTAGCCTTGTGTTGGTATTTTTGGCCCTATTAGTGGCTTGTGTGGTGGTGGGTAATCTTTACGTACGCAGCCAGATTAAAAAGACCTTTTTCTCCCAGGTGTCCCAGTGGGAGGAACGAGTTAACAGAGGATTACCTCCCGGGCAAAGGGTGAAGGTGAAGGTGAAAGCCCTCGACCTCTCCTTCTCTCCCCTACCCTTTCTCTCTCCTTCTAACTCCTTCGTTATAAGGGGCGTACTGTTCACTTCTGCTAGGGGAGAGGTGAGACTACGGCGCCTGGTGGGTACTGCTTTGACGAAGGTAGGGAAGGTCGAGTCCATCAAGTTGGCAGCCTTGGAAGGCTTGGAGGCAAAGGGCAGGAAGGGCATGCTGGAGGTGGAAGTAAAAAGGGTTGTTTTCTCTCCTGCCATGGACATAGGGAGTTTTCTGGGCTGGATGAAGGCGCCCACCAGAGAAGTAGGGGGCCACCTGGAGAGTTTGACCGCCACTATTATGGACAAGAAGGGTGGAGAGGTGGATGTCTCTGTTGAAGAGGCCTCTTTTAAGCAGAAGGTAGCTCTGGGCAAGATGGGTGAGGTTCCTCCCGGGGAACCTTTCCGTGCCCACACTGTCCTCAAAAGTGTGGCTGTAGCCTACAGGGAACTTGGAGACGAGAAGGGCAAAGGGAAGGCCGTTTTCAGCCATATAAGCGTAGAGTACGGGTTGAGTAGGGGAGGAGGGGACACAACCTACACTTTTTGGGAGGACCTGAAGGCCCAACTGTCCCATCTAAAGATGGTTTCCCCTAAAAAGAGAAAGGGAGAGGTGGCTCCTGGAAAGCTGCTCCCTTTGCAGGGTGAGTTTCAGCTGAAGTTGACCAATCTCTCTGAGGGGCTGGTCTCTTCCATACTGGATCTTATGCGATCCCTGAGGGACAATTCCCTTCCCCAGCAGCAGAGGCTGGCCATGTTTATCCAGTTTTTACAGAAGAACCTCGCTCCTTTTATGGAGGCGATTGTTAAGGGAAAAGCACGGCTCACCTTTCCCCAGAAGTCTTCCATTTCTGCAGAGTTTCAGAGTGGGGTTGTCCAGCTCTTCAGTATGAAGAGGACGGGAAACCCCCTCTGGGTAACAATAAGGGTTAGGGGCAAGGACGGGTTGCTCTCTCTCCTTTCCCAGGCGGGTCTTAAAGATCAAGGTGTGGAACACTTTTTTGCCAGCCTTGAATGCCAGAGGGACTTGTGCCAAAGGAGGATACCCCTGGGGGGTGCCAGGAAGTTTTAGTCGTTATGTTTGTTGGAGGGAGTTGTAACCCTTTCTAGGTTTTCTCTAGCCTACTAGGAGTTTTATGGCCATGATCACAATGGCCACAAATACCACCTTCTGGACAAATCTGTTTCCTTTTTTCACAGCGGTTACGGTAGCCAGATAGGCCCCTGTCACGTTCCCCATTCCTAAGACGATTCCCCATGTGTAGTTCACCTTGCTCTGGATGGTGAAGATGACGAGGGCGAAGACGGTGAATATAAGAATGACGAAGACCTTCACGGCGTTTCCGTGGATGAGGTCGAATCCAGCAACTACCATGGCTGATAGTATGAGAAATCCTACCCCTGCTTGGACGAATCCACCGTAGAAACCTATGGCCAGGAACATCAGGATAATGGCGGTCCAACGCCCTTTACTCCAGGAAATGTCTCGAGAGCTCAGTTTCTCCGTGGGATTGAGCATGGTGACCAAGGTGATGGCGATCATGATGAGGGCCAAAACCTTCTTGAAGGTGGCGTCGGGGATCACTGTGGCGGCGTAGGCCCCTGCCAGGGAGCCTATCACTGCGGGAATGGTGACCAAGAGGCTGAACTTCAAAGGAAAGACCTTGAACTCGTGGAATTTCTTCACAGCCATGACGTTTTGCATGAAGATGGCCACCCGGTTGGTGCCATTGGCCACCGTAGGTGGGAGGCCCATAAAGATGAGCATGGGCAGTGTGAGGAAGGATCCTCCCCCTGCCAAGACGTTCAGGAACCCGGCAATGGTTCCTACCATGAGCAGCAAAGCTATTTTCAGCGCCATGGCTCCCTTTTCTATAGGGGGGCTCTGGCCAAGGCAAGGGCCTTGACAATGGGGGTGGGGAGTATTAGAAAGAGTGACGCCTGGTGGGGCCGTGGTGCAGTTGGGAGCACACCTGAATGGCATTCAGGAGGTCACGGGTTCGACTCCCGTCGGCTCCACCAAGAAAATCAACCACTTACAAGTTACAAAATTCCTCCCTAAGTTGGGAATTAATACAAAGCGCATTGGTGGCGATCTTCTGGAATAAAAGGCAAGATTTCATGACCTTAAAGTCTCTTGAACTTGATCCAACGAGAACACCTTTCGAGAAAAGCAGGATGTATCCTCTTAAGGTTACTAAGAGCTTAAACGGGTATCCCATGGTTTTTCAACAATTTGTTCGCTGTTTGCCAGACTGTAAAGAGTGTTGATGTAATTTTTTATCTCTATTTTATCCTCAGAGACATGGGGCAAAGCTAAATAAATCCATTCCTTGTCAATTCCTATGAAGGGATCATTGTCCGATATCATTTTACTCCCAGATACAGCTAAATCGTGTCTCATCCGTATGCCTGTGAAATTGCGAATGTTAAGGGATGCAAGGGCTCCTTCGCCAGTAAGAGAGCCAATGATCACACCCATACCTCCAAATGAATTCGCATCTTTGTAAACGCCAATTTCCGTTTCAATACCGTTGTATTTCCCTGTCACAGTTCCGTACTTCAATAAGCTCTTATTGAAGGAAAGACCTGTATCTTTTGCTAGTTCAGCCATGGCACGATCAACTTTTTTCTTCTTTACGCCAAATATCCACCAGACGACGACCACTGAGAATATCAAAAGGGAAAGACCTAGATAAAGGTTAATGGACAAACATAGAGCTATTGCACCTAAAATTAAAATTCCTATGAAGGCAAAAGCAATTTCTTCGGCCACATTATTTCTCCTTTTGGCTTACTTCGATATAAACATCCTTTACATGATCTGTTAGTACGGTTAATCTTAGAGTGTATTCACCGGCATGAGTAGGTCTAAAGGTGTATCTCTTTTCATAGTCGGAGTAGCTTCTCATATACGAAGGAGTTGGTTTGATTCCGCCAAAAACTGTTTCTCTCCCAATGGTGATAAGGTTATTATTCTGAGGATCAGCCAATGTAGCTTCAATAAAAACATCGGGATCCCCCCATCCACTTCTTATTGAAGGATGTATTATCAAGGTATAAGAGGATTTATAGTCTTCGATCTTGAATTTGAAAACTTGCCTCTCTCCCCGTGCTCCTTTTGCTAGTGTTTTAACGATTATCTTTCCTGAAATCGACTGGTCATATGCTATGAAAGAGACAATAAGCAGAGCCATTCCTCCAAAGACAAGGCTCAATTTAACATACCATTTCATCTATCTAACCCTTTGAAATATTGGTTTTGAATTCTGTAGTAGAGTTCCTTGATATCCTCGTCCGATAGAGCTCGGTTATAAATTTTCACCTCGTCAATTACACCATGGAAGTTACGAATAGTATCCAGCCTGTTTAAAGAGAAGTATCGGCTTACCCCTATGAGAAGAACATCCTTGTGAGACGTTGTGCCGGGGAAGCTTCCTATTTTAGTGCCATCCTTGTAAACAGAGATATACCTTCCGTCACTACTTACCACCAGATGGTGCCACTGGTTAGGAATAAAATCGCTTTCAAAGAAGCCATTTCCATCGTACCAAACGCGCTCTCTGTTGTTTATGATGGAATAGTAAATTCCTACATAACCAATTCCGTTTACATATCTGAAGGTCGAAAATATAGCGGGATTATAGTTTTTTTGTTGGTATGCCTTGTAGTGGAGACTGATGGTGAACACATTTGGAGGGATGAAATTTGTTATGACATAGTCGTTAATTCCATCGAGAACAATAGCTTTCCCTTTGATTCCTGGGACATAGTGAATACTTCCGTATTCGATCCCGTCATAACCATTCCCTGTTGCATCCTCATCAGAACCATCGAATGGGAAGTAGGCCATTAATCCACTTTGGATGTTGGATGATTCTAATGTCTTGGTTTTAGGTAATAAGGCGAGTTTTTTATAGTGCTTCTTTATTTCTTCATCACTTAGAGCCTTCTTCCAGATGATGAGTTCGTCAATGAGGCCATTGAATCCCTTTAATCGTCCTACCCCACTTATATGTAAGGGATATCGATTGGGAACAATCTTCTCGTGGCCATCTCCTACAATCCATGCTCCAGGTTTTTCTACACCGTTAACATAGATCCTGGTAACCGATGCTTTTCCCCAGATATGGACAACCGCAATATGGGTCCAGGATTTTGCCTTTATCACTGGATTTGTCGTTGAATACGCTTTCCATGAGGTCATGGGATTTCTGAAAAGGAACCTCACCTTTCCTCTTGAGATTCTGATATCATAATTGCTCACTCCCGTTCCGGGATCTCCTTTTGCAATGACTGTTCGATCTATGGCATCTAGATCCTCCTGCTTTATCCAGGCTTCAATGGTAAAGGATGTAGTGAGGTCCAGATTTGGAGAATCGGGAACCTCTATATAATTGCCGCTCCCCTCGAACCTGAGGGCGGTTTGACTGATGCCGTCGACCCAGTATGCCCCATGAATTATGCCGTTGTTACCATTCCCCGATGAGTCGTGGATGGTGTTGCCTTTGCCCTCGTCAAAGCGCCAGTAGGCGACTAGATTCTCATCACTTTTTTCTGAAAGATATCGCTCTGGTGCTCGTCTTTGTTTTACGATTTTAAAGTCATCAAAATCTGCGACGGTGAAGGTTCTGTCTTCGTGGGTACCGAATACGGCAGCGGTAATTTTGACTTTTCCTATATTGAGAGGATCTATGCCAAGGAGATTTTCTGCTGCTTCTTTGAGGTTCACGTCCACATCTTCCCAATCGGTGGGCGCTGGCAGTCCTGTGCCGAGCTTGTACCAGTAGACGCCAGGCTTGTTCTCAAAGGTGCTGGTAGGATTGAGATAGAAATAGATAGAACCGGAAAGGTTTCCTTTTTTGTCGTAATAGGAGACACCAATGGCGGCCCATCCCCCGCTCTGCCCTCGGAAGGTAGACCATCCCTCTATCTTAAATCTGCCTTTCAGGTTTGCATCAAGGTCAGAAAGGGGGATTTCCTGGGACGCGGTATGGTAGCCCCCGTAGACCCCTATTCGGAGATACCCCCTGCTGGAATCGGGTCCTAAGGTGGTGGCACGGGAGCCGGGGGAGCTCCTGTAGCCGTGGGATTCATAGCTCCAGCCCCAAGGCCCTTGGGAGAAATCGCCGTTTATAAAGGCTCCCGGTTTTTTGCTGGGAACCAAAGTTTGGGTTTCCACATCATGTCGTTCCTGTTGTGCTCTTGCACCTTCCTTTGCTAATTTTATCAATTCCCGAGCGCTTTGAAATGCGTACAGGTTTTTTAAATTCTTTAGGAAGAGATCCCTTCGTTGAACTATATCTACCTTCCAGAGCTCTCCAGTTCTCCTGAGCACCATTATATAGTCTGCCTTCATTCTAAATCTCTCTTGGGGAGAACCATTTTCCTGGGTAATCTGGGCTGTTACAGTGTATCTCACGATGGCCATATTTCCCCCACGGTTTATAGCGACGCTGAAGTTGCTCAGAGAGTATGCGGCGGTGTTGACGGCTTTCCATATCAGTTTTGCTTCTTTGGCTAGACTCTCTGCATTCTTTCCTTGCAGGTACATGATGTTAAGGTAAGCGTTCATGTTTTCTTCTTTGCATATTTCATAGTAAGTTTTAACCGTGTTTATAATTCTCTTTTTGGTGTGTTCTGATGCTAAACCTTCTGATGATAGCCCCATAAACAAGAAGAATAGTGTCACAATAGCAAACCGTTTGTGAGTCTTTCCCATATCTCTCCCCCTCATCTTTTCCAGAAACGGACGGCCACATCCCGTATCTTTATGTCTTCATATCCGTCTGGGTCTTTAACTCTGACTATGATGGGAAGGAAGATTACGTCCTCGTAGGCCTCGGCAACTCTGCGATGAGCTTCAAAAACATCGTAAAATGCTTTTGCGTTTTCATAGATCAACTTCAGTGCTGTGCTATAGGGATCGTAAGGCCCTTTATCCACCCATGAATTGATATAGTCGATTACTCCAACAGTGGTATTGTAACCTTTTATCGTTAAGCCTAAGGTATCAGAAGCATTTTTTATATTTGCTGGAGCAGTTTTGTATGCTGTGATTGTGCCCGCCACATCCTTGCCAGGTCCAGATATATCAAGACTTAGTTTGCTTATTTCTAAACCTTTTAGTGATTTTTCGAATAACTCTCTTTTGTTGAGCCTGAGTACTGTCAAATTGAAAAGTTCATTTCTTATAAAATCAACGTTAGTTTCCCACAGCTTTTTGAAAAGATCGGGCAAGTTTTGTAAGTCCAAGCCGAACTTAATGGGTCTTAAGCGGAAAGTTAACGTCTTCCCGCAGTCTGCTACAAGCTTCTTGTGGTTCTTGTGTCCTTCTTTCCAGCCAATATCACCTTGAAATATAATGGTATAAATAAAAGAGTTGCTGTCGGGGTCTTCCACCTCAATGATAGACTCTGCTTTTTGCCAATCGCCAGCACTCAGCTCTGAAATCCTCACAGATCTGATCCTGGGATGGGGCGGATACAAAGGAACATTCCATACCCTGCTTTTTGCAAAGCCAGGAGATTTGATAAGTAATGGAAAGGTCAAAGATATTTTCTTGGGAAGCACGGGTAGCTTGTCCGGTAAAATCCTGGGTGGGGTGTAATAAAAACTGGCTATTCCAGTTTCATCTGTGGTCAGATTCAGGACCCCATCACCTTTATTAAATTTGGGATACGTCATGAAGTCATGGGAGGAAGGCTGGGGCCAGATCTCGACCTTTACCCCTTTAATTGGTTTTCCTTCTTGTTCTACTTTTACCTTGAATAGGTAAGTTTCTTTTCCGTTTGCCACAATTGGCCTGTCCGGCGTGATGAGTTTCACATTGGCAGGAACCCAAGGGATGGCACTAATCAGGTCATAGATTCCAGTATATCCGCCCTTTTCTAAAATCAGCTTTACAATGAAAACGATCTTTTCTGTTTTTGGAGGAATATCTAGGGGGATTTTTATTTTTGTCTTTTTGTTAGGTCCTTTAGTGGCTGGGACATCTTCTTCCCCTAAGACCTTTTGTGTACCCCCTTCTAACAGAGCAATGGCTTGAACTTTTATTGTTCCCCTGTCTTCCGAGACAAGAGAATAAAAAATAGTAGAATGGAAGATCTTGGTCTTTTTTACAGAAATCTTCGCGCCATCGGAAGGGTATGAATCTATAAACTTTATGGCATCTTTTTGGGTAGATCCTGAGAGGATCGGCTTCTTAGAACCGATCTTGTTAATGATATGACGAAGGACAGCTCTTGTAATAGAAGAAATTTTATATTTGTCGGGATGACTGCTCCAACCAGTGCAACGAATGAAGTAGTCTCCCTTATGGGCGTTACAAGTCCACCATACCAACTTCTTATCACACTTAACAAAAGAAGAAATATCCAAGTCTCTGCTGTAGGAAATGCTGATTTTCAGCGTTGAGATGTAGTGTTGAGGTGTTCTGATCTCATGTTTATATCCCACATAAGAGGTTACTCCGTAACTATCAACCGAATTTATTGTTTTTTCGTAGACTTTCCATTCCAATCCTGTCAGTGCTTTAAGCTCTTCTGCTGTAGGCAGAAATTGCGCTGTGCCTTGGTGTTTTTGGTCTCCTTTACAGGGAGAGACTGTTGACGCTGTC
Source organism: Thermodesulfobacteriota bacterium (assembly GCA_024274915.1). GTDB lineage: Bacteria > Thermosulfidibacterota > Thermosulfidibacteria > Thermosulfidibacterales > B14-G1 > B14-G1. Next base: position 38,020 of record JAJSAC010000033.1, on the reverse strand, counting down.
AATGCAAGGATTGCTAAAGTTATAAGACAAGCAATTTTCTTAACTTGGTACATTTCTTCTCTCTCCTTTTGAGGATCCCTTGTGTTTTGCAGCGCCTTAGACAATTTCCCCTGGAATTTGTTTGAAAGCGTGGGGCAATTTCCGGTCTGGTATTTTAAAATGTTGTGCTACGCTACTGGTTTTGTCGTGTTTTGTCAAGCGTATTTGGCTACAGGAGTTCCCCCAGTTTTACTCTTATGGGTCAGGGCGGGGCGTTCCGACGGCAGAGATGATAGCTCATAGTTCATAGCTCGTAGTTCATGGTTCATAGCTCATAGTTGCTATCAGCCATGAGCCATGGGCAAGGGAGGAATGCCCCGCCCTTTCACTTGTTGGAAAGGGAAAATCCAGGATTCTGAACATGATGCCTTTACCAGGAAGGGAATTTTGGGGGAAGTCCTGGTCCCAAGTCCCTTGCAACTAAAGCCCTTTTCGTATAATTTGTTTATGAAAGATATATAGAGGCCTAGAGTGGGCCTTGGCCCACTTTTTTCTTTGTTGGGGGTGGTTATGGGATCTAAGGAGGAGATAGAGAAGAGGGTGGCGGAGCTTTTGGAGCCCATCCTGGAGGAAGAGGGATTGGAGCTCTACGATGTGGAGTGGAGTCCTGCAGGTCGTTACAGTTACCTGAGGATTTACATAGAGCGAGAGGGAGGAGTCACCATTGGTGATTGCGAGAGGGTGAGTCTCCAGATCGGTGACCTCTTAGATGTGGAGAACCTCATAAGTACCCGCTACTTTTTGGAGGTCTCGTCTCCAGGGCTCACCAGGGAGCTAAAAAAACCTCTGCACTATCAAAAGAGCGTGGGAAGCCTGGTCAAGGTAGTACTGAAGCGGGTGGGGGATTTGGGCCGTACATTAGAAGGTACCCTTCAGGGAGCTGACGAGGAGGGTTTTACCCTTCTTACGGAAGAGGGAGAGGTGAGGATAAGGTATCATGACGTGGCCCGGGCCCAGTTGGAGGTAGAGGGGATGTAGGGAGGTAACATGAAGCAAAAGGAGATGCTTTACCTTATAGAGCAATTGGAGCAGGAGAAGGGGATAGACAGGGAGATCCTGGTAGAGGCTCTGGAGACGGCCCTCCTTTCAGCCATCAGGAAAAAGGTACCTTCCGAGATGGATCTGGAAGTGAAGTTCGATGTGTCCCAGGGAGAGGCTAAGGTCTATCAGCTCAGGAAGGTGGTGGAGGAAGTGGGGGATCCTCACAGAGAGATCTCCTTAGAAGAGGCCCGGGAGATGAACCCTGAGGTCCAGCTGGGAGATGTCATTAGGGTCCCTTACACCGTGGCCGATTTCGGTCGGATTGCTGCTCAGACAGCCAAGCAGGTCATGATCCAGAAGCTGAAGGAAGCCGAAAGAGATATGGTATACAAGACCTATAAGAAAAGGGAGGGAGATATCGTCTCCGGTCAGATTTTGAGGGAAGAGCGGGGGAACATCATAGTGGATCTGGGGCGGGGTGAAGGGGTGTTACCGCCCAAAGAACAGGTGAGGGGAGAACGTTATCGCCGGGGTGATACCCTTAAGTTTTACGTTTTGGAGGTTAAGAAGACCGGTAAGGGCCCCAGGGTGGTTCTTTCCAGGACCCACTCCCGTCTCCTCATCCGCCTTTTTGAGAAGGAGATGCCCGAAGTGATGAGCGGTCTGGTGGAGGTGAAGGCTGTGGCCCGGGAGGCAGGAGAAAGGTCCAAGGTCGCGGTGGTCTCCAAAGATCCAGACATAGACGGAGTGGGTGCCTGTGTGGGCATCAGGGGTGCTAGGGTCCAGAGTATAGTGAGGGAGCTCCAGGGAGAGAACATCGACATTGTGGAGTATTCCGATGATCCCAAGAAGTTCATAGCCAATGCTCTGAAGCCTGCCCAGGTGAGGAGGATCGATCTGGACCCTGAAAACCAGGAGGCCAGGGTGGTGGTGGATGACGACCAGTTCTCCTTGGCCATAGGGAAGAAAGGACAGAATGTGAGGTTGGCTGTCAAGTTGACGGGATGGAAGATAGATATCAAGCCTGCGTCTGAGGTGAGGATGGAGGAGGGTGAGGAGGAGCCCTGAAAGGACCTGTGTGGGATGCAGACGAAGGGATAAGAAAGAGGTGCTGGTTAGGCTACTGGCCCCTGAGGAAGGGGTACTTTTGGTGGATGTGGATCAAAAACTTGGGGGCAGGGGAGTTTATCTCTGTCCTGGGAGGACATGCATGAGAGAGGCTTTGAAAAAGGGAAGGATCTCCAGGGCCTTGAAGAAGGGTGTTGGTAGAGTTACCCCCGATCTGCTGGAGGAGATGATCAGGGATGCTCACCGGGATAGGTTCTTTTCTCTTTTGCATTTTTGCCGGAAGATGAGGCGTCTTGTGCTGGGGAGGGAGGCTGTTGATAGGGAGCTGAGGAGGGGCAGGGTGTATCTTCTTCTTTTGGCCAGAGATCTCTCTCCCAGGAGCAAAAGGATGTTTGGAGACAGAGGGGTGCCCGTGGTGGAGGTGGGAACCCTGAAAGAGTATGGGGAAGCCTTCTCCGTTAAACCCGTGGGGGTTTTGGCTGTTACGGAGGAAGGCCTTGCCCGTAGGCTCTTTTTTGTGGCAGAAAAGTTGCGCCAGTTGGAAAGGGGGAATGGGGAGCATGGCCAAAGGTAAGATCAGGGTTTATCAACTAGCCCGGGAGCTTGGCATCACGAGTAAAGAGGTCCTGGCTAAATTCAGGGATCTTGGTGTGGAGTTGAGCAATCACTGGAGTTCTGTCACCCTAGAGGAGGCTCGGCGGCTGGAGAGTGTTCTGAAGGCCAAGGCTGAATCCCCAAAGAAAGATATTCCCCCTTCCAGGAAGGAGAAGAAACCTGCCAGGAAGAAGACCCCAGCCAGGAGAAAGGCTAAGGTGGAGAAAGGCGAAGAGGCGGAAGCTGGGGTGTCTGTTCAGGAAGAAGCTGGGGTAGAAGAAAAGCCCGCAGAGTCGGAGCCTTCACCCGAGGTGAAAAAGGAGGCCCCTAAAAAAAAGCGAGAGACTCCTGGGAAGGATCTCTCCTCTCCTTTTATTTATAGGCCTAGGAGTAGACCAAAGAGGAAGAAGAGGAAAAGGCGAGAGGAGGAGTTTTTGGAAGAGCGGGAAGTGCTTCCCGGAAAGGTAGATATAGAGGAAGGGGTGGCGTATCTCCCCGATGCCCTATCCCTGAGAGAGTTGGCGGCCCTTCTTCAAGAGGACGTGGCCCAAGTTGTGGGTGTACTCCTTAAGAAAGGGGTGGCTGCCGATGAACGGACGGTTGTCCCCTTTGACTTGGCCAAGGCCGTGGCAGAGGAGTTTGGTTTTGAAGTTAGAAAGGAAGGGGAGGGAATCGAAGAACTCCCCGAGGAAGAAGAGAAGGATCTGGAGCCCAGGGCTCCAGTGGTCACCGTGATGGGTCATGTGGACCACGGGAAGACCACCCTACTGGATTACATTCGTAGGACCAACGTGGCAGAGAGAGAGGCGGGGGGGATCACCCAGCATATCGGGGCATACCGGGTTTCGCTGCCTGAGGGAGAGATCACCTTCATAGACACCCCGGGACACCACGCTTTCACCACCATGAGGGCCCGGGGTGCCCAGGTGACGGATATAGTGGTTTTGGTGGTGGCGGCTGACGATGGAGTGATGCCCCAGACAGTGGAAGCCATCAACCATGCCAAAGCGGCGGGGGTGCCCATTATTGTAGCCATCAATAAGATAGACAAGCCCAATGCAAATCCAGACAGGGTTAAGCAGGAGCTGGCCAAGTACGGTCTTATCCCCGAGGAATGGGGAGGGGAGACCATATTCGTGGAGATTTCCGCCAAGCAAGGAACCAACGTGGATGAGCTCCTGGAGATGATCCTACTCCAAGCCGAGATGCTTGAGCTTAAGGCCAATCCCCACAAACTCGCTGTGGGAACGGTGTTGGAGGCTCGTTTAGACAACAAAAGGGGTCCTGTGGCCACCTTTTTGGTGAGGGAGGGTACCATACGGCAGGGCGATGCACTGGTGGCAGGACTTCATTGGGGCAAGGTGAGGGCCATGTTCGACTACCGGGGAAGACCTTTGAAGGAAGCGGGACCTTCCGTTCCTGTGGAGATCTTGGGCCTTGCCGGGGTGCCTCTGGCTGGGGAACCCTTCATGGTGGTAGAAAGCGAGAGGAAGGCCAGACAGATTAGCGAGGAGCGCCAGGAGAAGGCACGGGAGGTTCATCTGGAGAGACCGAGGGTCTCTTTAGAGGAACTTATGCGCCAGTTAGCTGAGGGTGAGACCCAGGAGTTTAGGATCCTTTTGAAGGCCGATGTCCAGGGTTCTTTGGAGGCCCTGAAGGAGTCGGTGAAAAAGCTCTCTACCGAAGAAGTGAAGGTAGGCGTTGTCCATGCCGGGGTAGGGGCAGTGACAGAATCAGACGTTATGCTGGCCGCCGCTTCCAGGGCAGTGATCATAGGCTTCAATGTGAGGCCCGATGCCCAGGCACGGAAAGCTGCTGAGCGAGAGGGAGTGGAGATCAGGCTTTACCGGGTGATCTATGATCTGTTGGACGATGTGAAGAAGGCAATGGAGGGTATGCTGGAACCTGAATATGAAGAGGTGGTCTTGGGCAGGGCAGAGGTGCGGCAGGTATTCCAGGTACCCAAGGTGGGCAAGGTGGCTGGTTGTTACGTTCTGGAGGGTGTCATACACAGAAACGCCAAGGTAAGGTTGGTGCGAGACGGTGTGGTGGTGTATGATGGCAGTATAGCTTCTCTTAAGCGCTTTAAGGAGGACGTGAAAGAGGTGACTGCCGGTTACGAGTGTGGTTTAGGTCTCCAGGACTTCAATGATATAAAGGAAGGGGACGTAATTGAGGCTTACGAGCTCAAGGAGGTGCCAAGGAAGCTATAGTTCTTCCTGGTGGCTGTCCTTGCTTCGATGAAATGAGCTCTGAGGGTCGAGATGTTTATTGGTAGTTGTAGGTTGGTGTTGGAGATTCCCGGGAACAACAGTCTGAAGGGGAAGAGAATGGTGGTGAGGAGCCTTAAGGATCGCTTGAGGAACAGGTTTCAAGTGTCTGTAGCCGAGGTGGAAGACCTGGACAACCACAGGAGGGCAGTGCTGGGGGTGGCTTATGTGACCAACACCAGGCGCCACGCAAACCAGGTTATGGATCAGGTGGTGGACTTTGTGGACGCCGAGGGAGACATTTACTTGGTGGATTACGTGATAGAGATTCTGTGATGAAGGGTGGGCACAGAATAGAAAGGCTCCAGGAACTCTTCAAGGAAGAGATCTCCCGCATGTTGGTGGAAGGGCGTATCAAGGACCCAGGAGTGGGTTTCGTCACCATCACCAGGGTGGAAGTGACCAAGGATTTGAGCTTTGCCACCGTCTACTTCTCTGTTATGGGTTCTGAAGAGGAGAGAGAAGAGACCCTCCATGCCCTAGAAAGGGCCGCGGGCTATATCCAGGGCCAGATGGGGCGAACCATCAGGGTTAGGAAGGTGCCTAAGCTCCGCTTCAAGGTGGACAAGAGCTTGGAGCATAGTTTGAGGATAGGGGAACTCCTCCAGAAGATCAGGGAGGGGAAATAGTTGGACCTTTACGAAACCATCATCCGGGAGATGGAGCTTACACCGGGGACCACAATACTCATTCACAAGAGTCCCGACGGAGATGCTGTAGGTTCGGCCTTGGCCCTGGCCATGGCTTTGGACTCCAAAGGCAAAGAGGTGGAGATCTATTGCTGGGACGCTGTGCCCTATTTCTACCGATTTCTCCCGGGATGGGAGAGGGTGAGAAGGGTGAGGCAGGAAGACGAGGTGGTCTTCTATCCGCTGGTGGTGGGTCTTGATTCCAGTGACTTGGGAAGGTTGCCTTTCCTCGAGGGAAAGCCTCCGGGAAGGGTGGTGAACATTGATCATCACCCTACCAACACTAGATGGGGCGACCTTAACCTGGTGGAACCCGAGGCTGCTGCCACCGGGGAGATAATCTTCTGCCTTTTGGAGAGGTGGGACCTTGGTATCACTCCAGAAGCGGCCACTTGCCTTTATACCGCTATCTTCACCGATACTGGAGGCTTTCGTTTTTCCAATACTACGGAGTCCAGCCTCCTTTGCTGCTATAGGCTGGTGACCCTGGGGGCTTCTCCCTACGAAGTGGCCGCCCATGTGTATGAGAGTTATTCTGCAGGCCGGATGCGACTTCTTGGTCTTGCCCTCAATACCCTCTCCATGGCGGCAGATGGGGGGGTGGCCTGGATGGTGGTGACCAAGGAGATGATGGAGGCAACTGGTACTGGACCCGAAGATACCGAGGAGTTTGTTAATTTTCCCAAATCTATCAGGGGAGTGGAGGTGGCCCTCCTTTTTAGAGAGACGGAAAACGGAGTGAAGGTGAGCTTCCGTTCTAAGGGTAGGGTGAACGTGGCCGTCGTAGCGGCTACCCTGGGGGGAGGGGGGCATAAGGCGGCCGCGGGATGTGATATGGAACTTTCCTTAGCGGAAGCCATTAAGAAGGTTGTGCCTTTGGTGGAGGAGATCCTGGCTTGTTACACCTCTTCTACCTGCTCCTGAAGCATTTTGGCCCTCAGCATTGGTGGCCTGCCCGGACCCCCTTTGAGGTTATGGTAGGTGCTGTCCTCACCCAGAACACTGCCTGGAGGAACGTGGAACGGGCAATAGCCAACCTGGAAGAGGCGGGAGCCTTGAACCCTCAGGTCCTGGCCCTCCTTCCTGTGGAAACCTTGGAGAAACTCATTCGACCGGCAGGTTTTTTCAGGGTAAAAGCGGCCAGGCTCAAGTCCCTGGTTACCCTCATTATAGAGAATTACCAGGGAGACGTGGGGCTCATGGCCAGGGAGCCGGGGTGGATTCTGAGGAAGAAACTTCTCTCCGTCCACGGCGTTGGGGAGGAAACAGCGGACTCCATTCTGCTCTACGCCTTCGACAAGCCTTTCTTCGTGGTGGATGCTTACACTAAGCGTATCCTCACAAGGCAGGGTGTGATAAAAGGGCGAGAGAGTTATGGCGAGATCCAACGCCTTTTCATGGAAAATCTGCCGGCAGATGTGGAGCTTTTCAAAGAGTATCACGCCCTATTGGTGAAGCTGGGAAAGGTGTACTGCAGGGCCAAAAACCCCCTCTGTCATGAGTGTCCTCTCCATCTGGAGGTGGAGTGTGACTAAAATTAGGCTCCTTCCCCCTTCCCTGGTGAGCAAGATAGCCGCTGGCGAGGTGGTGGAGAGGCCCGCTTCCGTGGTGAAAGAATTGGTGGAGAATAGCCTAGATGCAGGGGCATCTCGGGTAGAAGTGGAGCTGGAAGATGGAGGGCTGAGACTGGTGAGGGTGGTAGACGATGGGGAGGGTATGGAGGAGGAGGATGCCATCCTGGCCTTGGAGGAGTATTCCACCAGTAAGATAGCTACTATTCAGGATCTCTCCTGTATCACCACCTTGGGGTTCAGAGGTGAAGCCCTCCACGCCATTGCCGCCGTCTCCCGTTTTACTCTCTTCACCGGTACGGGGGATCTGGGCACCGTGGTCAGGGTGGAGGGAGGGGTTTTAAAGTCTATCTCCAAGCGGTCTAGGACTAAGGGAACCACTGTTGAGGTGAGGGATCTCTTTTTCAATTTCAGGGCCCGTCGCCGCTTTTTGAGGTCTCCCGTCACAGAGCGGTCCCATATCCTCCAGGTGATGAGGGAGTATATATTGGCCTGTCCAGAGATCCATTTTCTCCTCAAGGAGAGGGGGGAGGTCCTTCTGGAGGCAACTCCTGGAGAGTTGAAGGGGAGGGCGGCTTCCCTCTGGGGGATTGAGCCCAAAGATGTTTTGTCCATAGAGGCCCGGGAAGGAAGCATGAGGCTGTATGGGGTACTCGCTGCTCCCCCTTTCACCAGAAGGGATGCCAGGGGCGAATTCTTCTTTGTTAATGGCCGTCCCGTGAGGGATCGGTTTATTGCCGGGGCTCTCATGGAGGGGATGCGCACCCGTTTGGTGAGGGGGGAGTATCCTCTTTGTGGGCTCTTTATCTATCTCCCCCCCGAGGATGTGGATGTTAACGTTCATCCCTCTAAAAGAGAGGTGAAGTTCCGCCGTCCCAGTGAGGTGGTCTCCTTGGTGAAGAAAGGGATAGTGGGGGCTTTAGGGGTGGGCTTTTCAAAGGGGTCTGGGGAAGAGGCCTTTCCCCTTTCTCCTCCCCCTGGCCATCTCGGAGGGGCTAAGGTGGAGGAGGTGAGAATACCCTTTTCTCTGCCCCCTTGGCGTTTTTTAGGGGAGTTCGCTGGCCTTTATCTCATGGTGGAGATGGATAGCGATCTGGTCCTGGTGGACAAACACGCCCTTCACGAGAGGATGATCTACGACACCATCCGGGATGGATGGGATGGGGGGGGAAGGGTGAGGCATCTCCTGGTGCCCCTGGAGTTTCCCTTGGAGGAGGTGGAGTGCTCCCGGCTGGTGGAGACAAGGGGGGTGCTGGAGGGTATGGGTTTCCGCTTCCAATTGAAAGGAGAGGGGTTGTGTGAAATAAGGGGGGTACCCCAGTGGTTCCAGGGGGATGTGGTCTCTTTCTTCCGATCTTGGGTGGCAGAGGGTGAGGTCGTCGGGGAGGAAGAGCTAGTGTCTAGGGCTGCTTCCCTGGCCTGTCGTGAGGCTACAAAGGCTGGCGATGCCCTGAACTTGATCCAGGTAAACAAGTTGTTGGCCTTTCTGGAGTCTAGGGGGCTGGCCCTTACCTGTCCCCATGGGAGGCCCGTAGCTGTGAGGATTTCTAAGGAAGATGTGGAGCGACTCTTTAAAAGGAGGATCTGATGTTGGACAGGAAGCTCTTGAAAGAGACGGTGGGTCTCTACTCCGAGTTGTCCCTAATTCACGTGGTATCGGCCTGTAAGGCTATGCTGAAAGAGGGGATTCCCGAAGATCTCTCCACCTTGATGGATCACATCAGGCTTCTGAAGGATATGGGAGAGCTTCTTTCCCGGACCCTGGATACCATTTACGCCGTGGAAGACATAGACGAAGGAGATTTAGGAGAAGATTGGGAGGAGGGGGGTTTATGAGGCTCACCAGATACTACATGCCCACCTTGAGGGAGAAGCCCGCCGAAGCGGAGATTATCAGCCATCAGCTCATGCTGCGGGCAGGGATGATCCGGAAGTTGGCTTCGGGTATCTATTCTTTCCTCCCACTTGGCTACCGGGTGGTGAGGAAGGTGGAGGAGATCGTCCGCCAGGAGATGGACGCCAAGGGGGCCTTAGAGGTCTTTCTTCCCGTGGTTCAACCTGCTGAGCTGTGGAGGGAGACGGGTCGGTGGGACCGATTTGGCAAGGAGCTCCTTCGCTTTAAGGATAGGGGAGAAAGGGAGTTTTGCCTGGGCCCAACCCATGAAGAGGTGGTCACCGATCTGGTGAGAAACGAACTCAGGTCTTACCGTCAGCTTCCCGTTAATCTTTACCAAATCCACATCAAGTTCAGGGACGAGATCCGACCTCGCTTCGGCCTCATGAGGGCCCGGGAGTTTATCATGAAGGACGCTTACAGCTTCGATGCCGATGAAGAGGGACTCAATAAGAGCTACGAGGACATGTACGATGCCTATAGTCGTATCTTTCACCGCTGTGGTCTCAAGTTCACCGCAGTGGAGGCGGACACTGGAGCCATAGGGGGAGACGTCTCCCATGAGTTTATGGTTTGGGCCGATACAGGTGAGGATGTTATAGTGGGCTGTCCCCAGTGCGGCTACGCCGCCAATCTGGAGAAGGCCGAGTTCCGGGTTACTGAGGTTGGAGACCATGAGAAGGAGAAACCCCTGGAGAAGGTCCATACCCCTAACATGAAGACGGTGGAGGAGGTCACAGGGTTCCTTGGGGTGCTGCCCTCCCGTCTGGTAAAGACCCTTCTCTACCATACTGACAAAGGGTTTGTGGCCCTCCTAATCCCTGGAGACCGGGAAGTGAACGAGACCAAAGTGGCTAGGTTGCTGGGTGTGGAAAGCTTGGAGTTGGCCTCTTTTGCCGATGTAGAGGAGATCACCGGGGCCCCTGTGGGTTTTGCTGGCCCCATTGGCCTGGAGGGGGTGGAGCTGGTGGCTGACAGGCTCCTGGAAGGAATGAAGAACGTGGTGGTGGGTGCCAACGAGGAGGACTATCACTATATGAACGCCAACTGGGGTCGGGACTTTCTTCCCCACTTGGTGGGGGACATTGTGAAGGCCCTGCCCCAAGACCCCTGTCCTAGGTGTGGGGTGCCCCTGGAGTTCTCCCGGGGCATAGAGGTGGGCCACATCTTCAAGCTGGGTACCAAGTACAGTGAAGCCATGGAGGCCTACTTCCTGGATGCTCGGGGTAGGGAGCGCCCCTTCGTCATGGGATGCTACGGCATAGGGGTGACCAGGACGGCGGCGGCGGCCATTGAGCAGCACCACGATGACGACGGTATCATTTGGCCCATATCCATAGCCCCTTATGAGTGTTATCTTTTGCCCACCAATACGACTCGGCAGGACATAAAAGAGGCATCAGAGAAGGTCTACCAGGGCTTAATGGAGAAGGGGGTGGAGATTTTGCTTGACGACAGGGAAGAGCGAGCCGGAGTAAAATTCAAAGATGCCGACCTCATAGGAGTGCCCATCAGGGTCACTTTTGGGGAGCGGAGCATCAAAAAAGGAGTATGCGAGTTGAAACTCCGTTGGGAGAAGGGGAGCATGGAGGTGCCTTTGGATAGGGTGGTGGAGGAGGTGGTGGCTCTTAAAGAAACCCTTTTGGGGGAGGTGAGGCCCTGAGACTTTTTCTCTTTTTGGCCCTTTTGGGGGTGTTACTGGGGTGTGCCTCTCAAGGGCCTCGTCCTGGTAGCCCTGCGCCCGAGGGACGGGGTGAGTTGCAGAAGAAGGTGGTGTTTCTACAGGAAGAGTTGGAGCTGGAAAGGGCCAAGGTCGCCCGGCTCCAGACCCTGTTGGAACTGGAAGAGGCTAGGAACAGGACCCTTCCATCTTCCCCTGCCAATTGCGGGGAGGCTGTAGACAGGCTTTTCCCTTCTGAACCCTGGGTTCCCGCCCTTTTCCGCAGGGCTTACCTGGAGATGGAGAGGGGAGATCCGAGGGCTTCCCATGCCTTTAGAGCCTTTTTGGATCGTTATCCCAATCATCCCCTGGCCGACGACGCCCTCTATTACATGGCCCGGTTGGCTGCCGGCAGGGGGGAGGAGGGTGAGGCTTTGGCCCTTTTGAGGGAGCTTGTAGAGGGCTATCCCCATGGGGATAGGGTCTCCCAGGCCAGGTTAAAAATAGGGTTGATTTTAGTGGGGGAGGGTAGGATAAAAGAGGGAGAGGAAGAGATAGAAAAGGTGATGGAGGGGTCTCCTTATACTCTGGGAGCTCAGGAAGTTGAGGCCCTTCTCAAAAGGGAGGGAAGATGAGGGCAAAAAGGTACGTGAAGGGTGTGGTGGCCATAATGGTTCTTTCCTTTGCAGTGGGGTTGGGATGGGCCAAGGGGCCGGGTAAAGTTGTGAAGGGTACCTACTACGTGGTGAAGAAGGGGGATACCCTGTGGGCCATATCCCAGTCGTTTTATGGTAATCCTCTTTATTGGCCCATCATCTGGGAGAGCAACGCCGAAGAAGTGACTAATCCTCACTGGATTTATCCGGGAGAAAAAATCTACGTGCCCCATCCATCAGAAGTGGCAGCCCTGGTGAGGAAGGCTCCTAAACCTAAAAGGAAGGAGGCGGTGGAGAAAAAACCCGTGTTGAGCAAGGAGATGGTCCTTTTTGCCGCCTACATTTCTCCCAAGCGCCTCTCCTCCCCTTATACCTTGGGCACCAGCGTGTATGATGCCGATAAGACCATATTCAACCAGCTAGAAGAGGTTAGCCTCTTCTGGAAGTCAGGGGCGGCTCTCCCCAAGGTGGGAGAAAGGTTTATGGTAGTGAGAAATGGGGACAGGGTGAAGGTGCCCGGCACCAAGAAAGTCCTGGGCTGGGAGATTCAGAACCTGGGTATTGTGAAGGTGGAGAAGGTGGCCCAGGACCGGGCCCAGGGCATGGTGGAGACGGTGGCTTTCTCCGTGCGCAAAGGAGACCTCCTGGTACCCCTCAAGGTGCCTCCTCCTGTGTATTCTTTCCTCCCTGGTCCCAAGGACAAGAAGGGGGTCATCGTTAGGCTTCAAGAGAACAAAGACGCCGGGGGCCTTATGGATTTTCTCTTTGTGAATCTGGGAGAGAAGGAAGGTATCAAGCCCGGTATGGTTCTCAACGTCTATTCCCCTGAGGGAATCGATCTAGTGGTGGGCAAACTGGTGGTCCTTAGGGTGACCCCAGAGACTTGCACATGTTACCTCTGGACTTCTGCCATGCCCCTGGAGCCAGGAATGGAGGTGAGGGGAGGAGCCTTGTAGGAGCCTCTTAGTAGGAGGTTCGGGGGGAGCGGGGAGGAGTGAGGAGGAATCCCATGGCTTCCACTGCCTCGTGGGGGGAGTTGAAGATAGGGTGGATCCCTTGGGCTTTGGCCTTTATCACCCTTTGATGGTCTCCCCCCAGGAAGAGGGAGATGGGCTTTTGGTAAGTTTGGCAGATCTCGCTGGTTTTTTTCATGATGTGCTCTACCAGTTCCCACTCCCTATCGAAAAGCTGGATTAGAAAGACTACCCCGTGGAAGGTCTCCTCTTTGGCTATCTCTTCTATGATCTCTGGGTATTTTACAATATCGAACAGGTCTCCCAGATCCAGGGGGTTGGTTGGCCGGATTACCCCTGCCCGAAAGAGGTTTCTAACAAAGCGCAAAAAAGGCTGGGGATAGGGAGGCAACTGGAAGCCCATGCTCCCTGCAGCATCTGCAGCCAGTACTGCTTCTCCACCGGATCGCGACACTATGGCCAGGTTGTTTCCTTTGAGGGGTGGGAGGCAGAGGGCCTTGATTGCCGCCAGGGCCTGGCTGTTATTTAGTGCCCTGATTTTGCCCGCCTGGGCGATGGCTCCGGTAAGGACCTCTTCTTTGGTGGCTAAGGCTGCCGTGTGGAACCGGGCAATTTGGGCCGAGGCTTCCGTGACGTTGGATTTGTGGACCACTACGGGTTTGTCCATACCCTTCAAGACTTGGTAGAAGGCCCTGCCGTTACTTATACTTTCCAGGTAGAGGAGGACCATCTTGGTGTGGGGGTCCGTTTCTAGGTGGTGGAGAAAGTCTGTCTCGTTTAAGATCAGCTTGTTTCCCATGCTCACAAACTTGCTGATTCCCAGGCCTTCTTCGCACAAGAGGTTCACGTAACTCAGTCCCACTCCTCCGCTCTGGGCAACGACGGCAACGGGACCAGGACGGATTTTAGAGGGGTCGAGGGGCATGAAGGAGGTTACCAACCCTGAGACTCTGTCGGTCACACCTATGCAATTGGGTCCCACTATCTTAAGTTTCCTCTCCTGGGCCAAGTTTTTCAGGGCCTTTTCCATTTCTTCCCCTTCCGCTCCATACTCGGAAAATCCCCCTGTCTCTATGATGAACCTCTGGGTTCCCCGCCGGGAGAGGTGCTCCACCACGTCCGGAACCCTTGGGGCGGGCAGCAGGATGACGGCCACGTCTATATCTGGTGGCAGGTGTTGAAGATTGTCATAGATGCGGTGGCCGTAAATACACCCAGGCCTTCTTCCGTAACAGACCACCTCTCCTGGGAAACCAAAACGGATGAGGTTCCACACGATATTTCTGCCGAGGTTTTCCAGGGAAGGGGATACCCCGATCACGCCCACTTTTCCTGGCTGGAAGAGTCTTTCCAAGCTTTTCTCCCTTTCGTAAGGTAGTTATTAAGTAAACTATTTTTTATCAAGTGTCAATATTCCCATGTATTGATAATATGTTAGTCCTTAAATGGCCTATTTACTGGAGGATTAGCAAAGTTACCTTTCGACAGGTTGTTTATCAACAAATAATATTTGACAAACCATTTTATGGATGTTAGAGAAATGCCATGAACCGGCTGGATCTTATATACAGTGCAGCTACCAGGCTTTTCTCGGAGAAAGGTTACAGGGGAGCGAGTCTTCAGGACTTGGCTCAAGAAGTGGGCATAAGAAAGGCCTCTTTGTATCACTACGTGACCAATAAAGAGGAGCTCCTCTATCACATATTTCTGAATGTGGGGGAGAGGATCCAGATCCAGTTTCTGAAGATCAGGAAGGATTGTCCCCATCCCCTGGAGCGGATCAGGCGGTTCATAGAATGCTATCTCTCTTTTGTGGTGACTGACATACCCGCTTTTCAGATCTTCCTCACAGAAAAGAAGGAACTCATCCCCCAACACAGAGAAAGGGTGGAGGCCATCTGCGATCTCCTCAATTCCCTCATGAAGGAAGCCATTGTACAGGCCAAAAGGGAGGGTTTGGTGCCTGAAGATGTGAGGGAGGATTTGGCCACCCTTTTCATCTTCGGTGCCTGCAACTGGGCAGTAGGATGGTTTTCGCCCCGGGGGAAGTATTCTATTGAAGATGTAGCCGACTATTACGCTTCTCTCTTCATCGGAGGTTTGAGGGGCGGGGAGGAGTAGTGCTCATGGAGGCCCTCTTTCTCCCTTCCGGTATAGCTTTGTTGGGAGCGCAAGGGGGAGATTCGGATGCGGGGTTAAATGCCTTGCCGAACCTTGTGCGCCGCAGGCCTCCAGGGCTGTGCTTGTCCTGTTACTCCCAGGCCCGGGGAGCTTCTGGACCTGCCGTGCCCTTCCCATCTGGTGGGTCTGTTTAGGGGGAGATGCCCTGGGGTGGACAGAAGATGGATTACTTAGGTGAGGTGGAAGCCAAGGCCCTCCTGGCAGATGGGGGGCTTCCTGTAAATCCGACCTACCGGGTGAATACCCTGGGTGAGGCGTTGGAGAGGGCGGGGCTTTTGGGATACCCTGTGGTCCTCAAAGTCTCTTCGGATAAGATCGTCCATAAAAGCGATGTGGGTGGTGTGGTGTTGGGGATTGGTGATCCTGGAGAACTGGAAGGCGCCTTCCTTTCCATGGAGAAGAGGATGAAGGCCATCGATCCCCTGGCATCCTTTTCCCTCCAACCCCACTTGCCCCCTGGGGTGGAAATGGTGGTGGGTGTTTCTACTGATCCATCTTTTGGCAGGGTGATCATGTTTGGATTGGGGGGTGTGTGGGTCGAAGTCCTGAAAGATGTCTCTTTCCGCCTGGTGCCCATAGAGGAGAGGGATGCCTTGGAGATGGTGGAGGGGGTAAAGGGCAGGAGTCTTCTCGGGGGCTTCAGGGGGCTCCCTTCTATTGACAAGGAGGCTATAGCCCGTTTCCTCTGCCAGGTCTCCTATCTGGCTGAAAGTAAAGGGGTTCGGGAAATGGATCTCAATCCCGTGCTGGGCTACGGTGATAGGTTGGTCATAGCCGATGCCAGAATGGTTTTGGAGAATCCATGAGCACTATGGGCGGGGCGCTGAAGACCAGGGCGGAGTTGAGGATCAAGCTGAGGGAGAGGTACCACTTTGGAAGGCGGTTGAAGGAGATGCGCTGCAAGAAGGGAATCACCCTTAAGGAGCTCTCCCGCTTGACGGGCCTCTCCACGGGCGCCCTCTCTCTCATAGAGAATGGTTTGGTGACCCCTACAATTGATACTTTGGTGAAGCTGGTCAGGTCTCTGGGTACCAGGCTTTCCTACCTGGTGGAGAGCCTGGAGAAAGAGGGTGTGGGCATATGTGAAGTGGTGAAGAGGGAGATGGTGCCCCTCTTTTATCCTGCCCGTTCCCACTATTTCCTGAGACGTGCCTCTGGGGATGGACATGGAAGGATGGACTCATTCATTGTGGAATCTAACCAGGGAAGGGCATGGGAGTTGCCTGAGTCTTCCCATGAAGGGGAGGAGTTCGTCTACGTCCTCTTTGGGGAGGTATCGGTGACCATAGGGGATAGAGAGCTGGAGTTGGAAGAGGGAGACAGCCTCTATTTTGATGCCAGGTTCAGGCACAGGTTTAGAGGAGGACCTGGAAGCAAGATGCTGGTGGTGTTCGCTCCGTGAAGGTCGTCAAGGGGAAGGTGGGTTATCCCTGGAACTTGAAGAGGGAGGGGACAGGTGGGATTTCAGGAGAGGTTGAAAAAGGTTTACAGACTCGCCCATGAGTTGGAAGCCCGCAGGGACGAGCTGGTGGATTTGGCCATCAAAGACATCGGCTTCTCATACCGGGACAACCATCAGGAGGTCTCTGTCACCAGGGATCGTCTGAGGATGTGTTGGAGGGTGAGGGAGATTCTTAAGGGCAGAAGGCCCATCTGCGGGGAAGGGGAGGAGGTGGCTCTGGCCCTTTCGTACAATGGGAGTGCATGGCTTAACATCGTGATAGCCACCATCTACCTGGCGGGGAACAGGGTGAGGGTGAAGTTCTCTTCCAGGGGCCCGGATATAGCCCGTTTTTTGGAGTCCCTCTATTCCCCTATCTTTGGTGACGATGTCTCTTTCGATTACCGCCCTGGGCGGGAGTTCATCACCTGGGCCCTGGAGAATCCCCGGGTGAGGGCCATCTGCGTCTTTGGATCCGAGCAGGCCGTGCTCCCTTATAGAGATGCGGTTCGGAGCTACGGCAAGCGTCTCATATTTGAGGGCCCCGGCAGTGATCCCTTCATCGTTTTGAATGATGCCCCCCTTGGGAAGGCCCTTCAGGACCTTTATGAGGCCAAGTACTCTTACTCGGGCCAGACTTGCACGGCCCCTGAGAACGTCTATGTCCAGAGGGACGTTTACCACCGTTTCCTGGAGGCTTTTGTGGAGAAAAGCAGGCAGGCAAGGGTGGGGGATCCCCGGGATCCCGAGACCTTGGTGACACCCCTGGGGAGCCCCTTGGCGGTGGAGAAGATAAAGAGGCAGCTGGAAGACGCAAGGAAAAAGGGGGCCCGGATCCTCTTGGGGGGCCGGGTGGAAGGAAACCTCGTCTATCCCACCATAGTGGCTGATGCTACTTCCGACATGCTTGGGGTCCAGGAGGAGACCTTTGGCCCCGTGAGCTTTGTTATCCCCTTTGGTACTCCGGAGGAGGTGATCTCCATGGCCAGGCAGAATCGATATGGGCTGAGGGCCACGGTTTACGGGAAAGAAGAAGCGGAGAGGGTGGCCTCGGCATTGAGGGGTGAGCCTTACATGCACCAGGTGCCGGACATTGTCTTTGGCAAGTTCGGCACTGTGAGTGTCAACGAGCCCAGGTCGGAGTCCTGGAGGGGGGCCTTCGTGGTGAAGGCCGTGGGTGGCTATGGATACTCGGGATGGGAGTGGGATGCCCTGGGGGAGACCTTTAGGCTTAAGCAGGGCCCCAAGCTCTTGAGTCTGGAGACCAGCCTTTTAGAGGCGTGAGGAGCCAGGATGACTATCGCCATAATCGGGGCCAGCGGTGATATTGGACAGCGTCTGGCGCTACTCTTGGTCAGCTCTGGACTTTTGGCCAAGGACCACAGGCTCCTCCTTGTGGGTCGCTCGTCGGGTGCTTCCAGTCACCTTATTCACGGCTTGCTGGAGGACCTTAGGGACGCCTTCGGGGGAGTTCTACCTTCCGTAGAGGTCTGCCTGGATCCTGAAAGGGTCGATGCCCAGGTGGTGGTGATGGCGGCAGGGGTCACCTTTCCCCGAAGCCCCACCACCGAGTTCACCCGGGAGAGGCTCAGATCTTACAATCTGGATGTCTTTCGATATTACGCGGACCTTGTTTCTCCTGGATCTACAGTGATTCATGTATCGAACCCTGTGGAACTGGGCGTGAAGGTATTTGGGGATAGGCTGGGTCCCAACAAGGTAGTGGGTATGGGCTGCTTGTTGGATACCCTAAGGTTCAGGAAGGAGATTGCCCGGGCCTGGGGGGTTCCCGTGGGCGATGTTTCGGCCATGGTCCTGGGGGACCACGGTCCTCTCATGGTCCCCTTGTGGAGCTCTGTAAAGGTTTCCGGCTGGGGTAGGGAGACTACTCAGGCCAAGATCCAGAAGGAGTTGGCCATTGAGTTCCATGAGCCTCTAATGGGGGTTTGGTCCCGTCTCATCAGTGATATGAAGAAGAAGCCCCTGGTAGAGATCTTTCGAGAGCTGGACCGGATGCCTATGCTTTACAGGTTGTTCATCAGGCCTTGGCTCACCCATTACAGCGGTTCCAAGACTGTAATCGG
Organism: Thermodesulfobacteriota bacterium; assembly: GCA_024274915.1. Taxonomy (GTDB): domain Bacteria; phylum Thermosulfidibacterota; class Thermosulfidibacteria; order Thermosulfidibacterales; family B14-G1; genus B14-G1. The sequence continues at coordinate 19,918 of JAJSAC010000033.1, read as the reverse complement.
TCCTGCCGGAGCCATCATGATGATCCTAAAGGATTTGTTGACCAAGGGGTGGTTTTTTGGACCGCTACACGTGGCTCTAAGGGGCGAGTTCTACGGTTTTCACGGGATCATGGCGGTTCCTGCCGTGATGGACCTGAAGGGGGTTGTCCAGGTGGTGGAGGTGCCCCTTTGGGATTTGGAACAGGAGCAGCTCCAGCATGCCAATGCGGGAATTATGGGGAGACTTTGATGGGGGGTGGATATGGATGAGCGTGTTCTGGAGTGGACCAAGGTACTGGAGTCCGTCTATAGGAGGGCGCCCATCAGTAAGACCTTAAACAGCGATATCTGGTTTGACGACCAGGCCAGGGCCCATTTTGTTCTGCGCTTTCATCCCGGGGTATGCCACGCCATGGGAGATCTCCACGGTGGTATCATCTCGGCCATGGTGGACAACGCCATCTGGTTCACGGCGGCGGCCCAGTACCCCTGGGTCTGGGTCACCACCACCGAGTTTCACACTTACATCATCAAGACCCCCAACAGGCAGGACATCTACTCCGAGGGCTGGATCATTCACAAGGGCAAGAGACTGGCCGTGGCCAAGGCGGAAGTGAGGGCTGCCGATGGCTCCCTGGTGGCCTATGGCACGGGCACCTTTGCAGTCTTAAGCCACATCAGGTTCGACCTGGAACAGGTGGAAGCCCGCTTAAAGGAGATAGGCTGGCCTCCTGGGTAGGGGGATTGGAGGGAAGTCCCTTCTGATTCGTTTTCCTATCTGTTGTGTACTTTGCCATGTCTAACGGATGGCGGGTATCTGAAGTCCGAGCGTAGCGAGGAATTTGGGCGAAGGCGTAAGCCGGAGCCAGATACCCGCTTGGTGTCAGAGTCCGGAAGCACCGAAGCGAGCGTTAACGAGCGGAGAGTTGCGAGCCTATAATTCATCTTTTTACATATTTCTCTTTGGCTAACAAAATAAGTTCATTTCCTCTTACCCACTTTTCTGATTTCCAAAATCTCAACTGGTTTGCCCCATTGATAAATTGTTGCAACATCTTTTCCTACTTTACCCTTAAACCAAACCTTCAAACCATCTTCTTTGTATTCCTCTGCCAAATTTAAAGGCAGGTACTTCTCTCCTTTCTCGGTTATAATTCCGTAAAAACCACCTTCAAGAGGGATATATTTTATTGTTCCTGTTTCAGAAGTAATTCCTTGGGATATTTTGAATGGATAACAATCATACACAATTAGTCCAGATGCCGAAATTAAAAATACAATGGTAGTTATCAAGATTTTGTTTTTCATTTTCATCATAATTTATCTGCATCCTTTTAATAACTCTTCTAAAAAGCAGGCTCGCAATTTCGGACAACTCGTTCGTATCCGAACTGCTCAGATATACTGTAAATTTGGATGTATATGCGAACTGTTCGTATATACATCCCCCTGAATGACCATTCTTTCCTGTCCTTTGAATCATGTTTCACCATCTTCCAAAAGGCTATCAAGTGGGTTCCTTATTCCAGAAAGGTTCTTTGTGCTGACATGGGTGTATACTTCTGCTGCCCAGTCAAACTCATGCATTAGGCATAACTTTGCCCTCGAAATGCTCCATTTCTTTAAACTCCCAAATTCTCTCTCCTTGGCTTTTATTTGCACCATAGCGTTGATATCTATCCTTTTCCTGGACTGTTTATCTCTCATTGCTAAGTAATTGTTTGTAATTTATAACAGAGAAAATCGGGGAGTCAAGGGTTTTTCTAACAGGTTTTTTCTTTTTAGGCTGGATAGGGGCGGGTGTGGGTGAGCTTGGGCTTTTCCCTCCTTGCTTTTGACTGAGCGGTGGCTCATTTTGGGGATAAAGAATATCCGTAGAGGGGGTAGGGATGTTCTACGATGCGCTTTTGACCGAGGAGGAGAGGGCCCTCAGGGACAAGGTGAGGCGTTTTGTGAAGGAGGAGGTCTCCTCCGACCTTCTCAGGAAAATGGATGCCGACGAGATTAAGTATCCCCGGGAGTTCGTGGAGAAGCTGGGAGAAAAGGGACTCCTGGGTCTCAGGTTTCCCAGGGAGTATGGAGGCCGGGGCATGGGCTGGACGGGGGAGCTGGCGGCCCTGGAGGAGATAGGGGTCCTGGGCACGGCCTTGAGTTGTGCCTTTGCCATGCCCAGCATCGTGGGGGAGGCCCTATACAATTTCGGTACCCCGGAGCAGAAGGAGAGGTACCTCAAGCCCATGCTTCGGGGGAAGCTCATCGCTGCCGAGGCCCTTACGGAACCCCGGGGAGGCTCGGACTTTTTCGGGGCCACCACCACGGCTGTCAGAGATGGGGACCACTACGTCCTCAATGGCCAGAAGCGCTTCATTGTGGGGGCTCAAGGGGCGGACTTCTTCTTTGTCTATGCCAGGACCAACCCTGAAGGGCCCGGCCACAGGTCCCTGAGTGCCTTCATCGTGGAGCGAGACATGGGTGTGGAGGTGAAGAAGGTTTATGGTCTTTTGGGTACCCGGGGCGGCGGTACGGGGCGTATACTCTTCAGGGATGTGAGGGTGCCGGTGGAGAACCTGGTGGGGGAGGAGAACGGTGCGGCAGTCATTTTCAATCGCATGATGATTCCCGAAAGACTCACTTCCGCTGGAGGGGCTCTGGGCATGGCCCGAGCGGCCTTGGACGTGGCCGTGCGTTACAGCAGTCGTAGGAAGGCTTTCGGTCGGCCCATTCGGGAGTTTCAAGGGGTGAGTTTCAAGGTGGCCGATGCCATAATGGATCTGGATGCCGCCCGGGGCCTGGTCTATCTGGCGGCCAAGATGGCCGACGGCGGTCAGGATGCCCGGAGGCTGGTCTCCGAGGCCAAGAGGTTCTCCACGGAGATGGCCTGGAGGGTGGTGAACCACGCCGTGCAGATCCTGGGGGGCATTGGCTATACCCAGGTCTTCCCCGTGGAGCGTCTCCTCAGGGACATTCGCCTCATCATGATCTGGACAGGGACCAGCGAGATCATGAACCTCATCATACAGCGTGAGTATTATAAAGAAGTCCTGCGAGGTCGGGAGAACGAGCGTCTCATAGAGGGGGACGCATCGGATTATGACGAAGAGGAGATAGTGTACGAGTAAAGGGTGGTTTGTTTCATTGAAGGGGCGCTATAGTGAGGAGGGTGGCGCCCCTTGTTTTTTGTTCGCGTGTCTTTGGGTTGGTAATTTGTGGATCTTTAACTTCATCCATGGTTGATGTATGGAACATTTCATGTCTGAAAAAGGTGTCACCCTTTTAGGTGCTTTTGTCAATGTGCTCCTTTCTATCCTGAAGATAGCATCGGGAGTCATATTCAACAGCAATGCCATAGTGGCCGATGGCCTCCACAGCCTATCTGATTTGGGCTCCGATGCCCTGGTGCTATGGGGTCTTCATGTGTCCAAAAAGCCTGCCGATAGGCATCATCCCTATGGCCATTTGCGGATAGCCACCACGGTGGCCCTTATCCTGGGTGCTGGGTTGGCCGTTATGGCTTTGTGGATTGCCTATGACGCTATAGTGAGACTGCGCCTGACAGAGGAAAACGTGAAGCCTCTGGTGCCTTTCATGGCAGCCATAGTCTCCATCATTGCCAAGGAGGTCCTCTATCATGTCACCGTCAGGGTGGCCCAGAAGACGGGAAACATATCCCTCAAAGCCAACGCTTGGCATCACCGCACGGACGCCTTCACTTCTGTGGCTACGGCAGCTGGCCTCGCTGGTGTCATGTATGGTGGTCCCCAATGGGACTTTCTGGATAATGTCACGGCAGTGGTCCTGGCCTCCTTCCTTTTTGTTGCGGGGTTGAGGATCGTATATGAGAGCCTGTCAGAGTTGGTGGACAGAGCTCCCAGGGCTAGGGTGATTGAATCTATAAAGGAGACCCTGGCAGGCGCTGAAGGGGTTAAAGGCTATCATGCTTTGAGGGCCAGGAAGGTGGGAGGAAGAATAGCCATGGACGTACATATACAGGTTGATCCTGAGCTGACCGTTCGGGAAGCCAATGAGATAGCCGAGCTCTTGAGAGAGAAGATTTTGAATTCGGACTTGAATATAGTGGACGTAGTCATCCATGTTGACCCTGAAGGGGAAGATTGGCAGGAGGGATAGGCTCAAGAATCACGAGGGTCCTTTCTATCCAGGAAGCCCCAATCCCACGGCAGTTTGAGGCAACGGGCCGGGGCTAGGTGTTGACTGAGGCCAGGAATTCCTTGACCTTGGGGAGAACGAGGTCGCTTCGGTAGAGGGCTTCGGTGTGACCCATGCCCGGCAGAGATAGGAAGGTGGCCTTGGGCAGGAGCTTGGTGCACTTCTTGGCCCCTGGATAAAAGGGGTCAGCGTCCCCGGCGTAGACCATGCAGGGAATGGTGATGGTGGGTAGGAGATCTTCCACCCCGGGCCACTCCTGAAGGGCTTTTGTGACGGCCAAGAGGGCTTTGGGATCGTTGGCCAAGACCTTGGCCCTTGCCTCTGGGGGCATGGGACCGGCGCTTTTCTCCAAAAAGGCTACTACGGCCTCCATGCCCCCTCTGATGCCCAGTTCCAAGGCTTTTTGGATTTGACGGAAGAACTGCCTCTCGGCTTCTCTCTGGAATCTGAAGGGGTGGCCGCCACCCAAAGTGAGGGAGAGGAACCGGCTGGAGGCGTACTTGGCCAATCGGAAGCCCAGCATGGCGCCCATGGAGTAGCCGTAGAAGTGGGTTTTGCCGATTCCCAGGGCGTCCAATACGGCCAACACGTCTCCCACCATGAGCTCGACCCTGTAGTCTTCGGGCCTGTGGGGTTTGTCGCTCATGCCATGGCCCCGGGCATCCATCATTATGAGTTGATACTCTTTTTTCAATTCCTCCGAGTATCCAAAGTCATGCCACGCTTCCAGACTTCGAGTGAGGGAGTGGTGTAAAAAGAGGGGAGGCCCCTCTCCTTGGGTTTCGTAATAAATGCGAATCCCACTGTGAACGACAAAAGGCAAGGATCACCCCCTTGGCTTGGTCTGCAGGACATAGGTTTGACTTTTTCTACAGGGTTTCGCTTTACCCATCAAGGGTTGTGTGACCAGGACTTCTCACAAGATTCCCTTCCTAGTAAAGGCATCATGTTCAGAATCCTGGATTTTTTCTTTCCAACAAGTGAAAGGGCGGGGCATTCCTTCCTTGCCCATGGCTGATAGCTGATGGCTCATGGCTGATAGCAACTATGAGCTATGAACCATGAACTACGAGCTATGAGCTATCATCTCTGCACTCGGAACGCCCCGCCCTGACCCATAAGAGCAAAACTGGGGGAAGTCCTGATGGGGTTCCCCTTGACCTTTCCTTCCCCTTGAGGTAAATGAGTGAGTGCTCATTCATTTAGGGGGACCGAGGGTATGAGGGCGAGCAAGGCTAGCAAGGAGCAGAAGAGGGAGGCCATCCTGGATGCTGCCATCCGGGTCTTTGCCGAAAAGGGGTTTCACAGCTCCAGGATCAGCGATGTGGCCAGGGAGGCAGGTGTGGCCGAGGGCACCATCTATCTTTACTTCAAGAACAAAGACGACCTTCTCCTTTCCGTCTTTTCCAAAAGGGTGGGGGCCTTCGTGGAGGATGTGAGGGGGGCTGTGGCTACAGGGTCCACGGTCCAGGAGAAGCTCAGAACCATTGTGGACAAACACTTTGAGCATTTGGAGGGCGATCCTTCCCTGGCCCAGGTGATCCAGATAGAGCTGAGGGCCTGCAGCGTCTTTATGAGGGGAGGGGTTTCGCCTGAGCTCAAGTCCTATCTGGAACTGATAGAGGAGGTTCTGGAGGAAGGGAAGGCCCAGGGTGTATTCAGGGGAGACTTCAATGTGAAAGTGGCTTCCAAGGCCTTCTTTGGCATGATGGACGAAGTGGCGACCGTGTGGGTCCTGAGGCGCAAGAGACCCCTCACGGAGATGGCAGGGGAGATATTTTCCATCTTTTACCAGGGAATAAAGAAGGAGGGTTAAACTATGGTGGAACGGATCGAACGGGCAGCAGTATTGGGGGCTGGCACCATGGGTGCCGCCATTGCCGCCCACCTGGCCAATGTGGGAGTGAAGGTCCTGCTCTTAGACATCGTGCCAGAGGGGGAGGAGGACCGGAACAAGGTGGCCAGGATGGGCCTGGAGAAGGCCATCAAGGCCAGACCTGCCGCTTTCTACCTCAAGGACTTCTCCCGACTGGTGGAGGTAGGCAACTTCGAGGATGACATGGAGAAGCTGGGGGAGGTGGACTGGATCATCGAGGCCGTGGTGGAGCGTCTGAACATCAAGCGCCAGCTCTTCGAGAAGGTGGACCAGTTCAGGAAGTCCGGTTCCATAGTGGCCACCAACACCTCGGGCATTTCGGTGAACGCCATTGCAGAAGGTCGCTCCGAGGACTTTAGAAAGCACTTCCTTGGGACCCACTTCTTCAATCCTCCCCGTTACATGAAACTCCTGGAGATCATCCCCGCCGGGGACACGGATCCCGCCGTGGTGAATTTCATCTCCCGTTACGGTGAGGATGTCCTAGGCAAGGGCATTGTCTATGCCAAGGACACCCCCAATTTCATCGCCAACCGCATCGGGGTCTTCGGGATGATGTACACCCTGAAGGCCATGGAGGACCTAGGCCTCACTATCGAAGAGGTGGACGCCCTTACTGGCAAGGCCGTGGGCAGGCCCAAGATGGCCACCTTCCGTCTGGCGGACATGGTGGGCATCGACATCCTCTACCACGTGGCCAAGAACGTGTACGACAACGCCCCCGACGACGACTGGAGGGAGATTTTCAAGCCTCCCCAGTGGCTGGAGGAGATGGTCCAGAGGGGCTGGCTTGGTGACAAGACCAAGGGTGGTTTCTACAAGAAGGTGAAGGGCGAGGAAGGCAAGAAGAAGCGCCTGGTCCTGGACTACAAGACCCTGGAGTATCGCCCCATCCAGAAGGCCTCTTTCCCCAGCCTGGAGATGGCCAAACAGGAAGAGGACCTGGCCCGGCGCATCAAGGTGCTGGTGTCGGGCAAGGATAAGGGGGCCCAGTTTGCCGCCAGGACCCTTTCGGCTCTCTTCGTGTACTCTGCCAATCGCATCCCCGAGATCGCCGACGATGTGGTGAACGTGGATCGGGCTATGAGGTGGGGCTTCAACTGGGAAAAGGGGCCCTTCGAGCTGTGGGATCTCCTGGGAGTGGAGAGATCCCTGGAGATGATCAAGGGGAATGGTTTCCAGGTACCCGCCAATGTCCAGGAGATGGTGGGCAAGGGTTTTGGCTCCTTCTACAAAGGCGAGGTTACAGACCAGGGCCTGAGGCACTTCTTCTTCGACTTTGAGGCCAAGGACTACAGGGAGATAGAACCCAATCCCAGGATCATTGTCCTGCCTGATCTTAAAAAGGCCAACAGAGTGGTCCTGGAGAATGCCGAGGCCTCCCTTATTGACATTGCCGACGGGGTGGCCTGCCTGGAGTTCCACACCAAGATGAACGCCATTGGCCCCGGTATCCTTCAGATGGTCCACGAGGCCCTGGAGGAGGTTCGCAAGAACTTTGTGGGTCTGGTCGTCGGGAACCAGGGGGAGCACTTCTCCGCCGGTGCCAACATCGCCCTGCTTCTTATGGCCATCCAGAACGAGGAGTGGGAGGACATCGACTGGATGGTCCGCTCCTTCCAGGGTGCCACCATGGCCCTCAAGTACTTCGAGAAACCCGTGGTGGCTGCACCCCACGGTATCACCGTGGGTGGTGGCTGCGAGTTTTGCCTCCACTGCCACCGCATCCGGGCTGCAGCCGAGACCTACATGGGCCTGGTGGAGGTGGGTGTGGGCCTGGTGCCCGCTGGGGGTGGCAGCAAGGAGATGGCCATCAGAAACCTGTCCCACATCCCCGCCGACATGCCCCGGGGAGTGGTGATAGATCCCTTCCCATACCTGAGACGGGCCTTCGAGACCATCGGCATGGCCCGGGTGGCCACCAGTGCCCACGAGGCCCGGGAGATAGGCTTCCTCACCCCCTGTGACGGTATCTCCATCAATAAGGACTACCTCATCCACGACGCCAAGGAGACAGTTCTGGCCCTGGTGAGGACGGGCTACAGGTCTCCCATGCCCACCAGAATCAGGGTGCCCGGCAGGGACGGGTACGCCTACCTGGAGATGCTCATCTACAACATGGAGGTCTCGGGTTTCATCTCTGAGCACGACGCCAAGATCGGTCGCCATGTGGCCCGGATTCTGTCGGGAGGCGACGTGCCCGCTGGCACCTGGGTGGAGGAGCAAGAGCTCCTGGATCTGGAGAGGGAGGCCTTCCTCTCCCTGTGCGGTGAGCCCAAGACCCAGGAGAGGATCCAGCACATGCTCACCACGGGCAAGCCCTTGAGAAACTGAAGTTTTTGAGGATAGAGGAGGTAAGGCCATGAGAGAGGCAGTAATAGTGGCAGCAGCCAGGACGGCCGTGGGCAAGGCCCCCAAGGGCACCCTGAAGGATACCCGTCCTGACGAGATGGCGGCGGTGGCTATCGCTGAGGCCGTGAAGAGGGCCGGCATAGAGCCAGGCCAGATGGACGACGTGATTCTGGGCTGTGCCTTCCCCGAGGGGGAGCAGGGCATGAACGTGGCCAGGGTGGCCCTCGCCCGGGCGGGTTTGCCCAGTTCCGTTCCCGGGATGACCATCAATAGATTCTGTTCTTCAGGGCTTCAGGCCATAGCCATCGCCTGTGAAAAGGTGATGTGCGGTTTTGCCGACATCGTGGTGGCGGGGGGCACCGAGTCCATGTCCATGATCCCCATGGGCGGTCTCAAGCAGGCCCCCAATCCCCACATCATGGAGACCTACCCCCAGCTCTACATGGCCATGGGTCTCACCGCCGAGGAGGTGGCCAGGAGGTGGAAGGTGAGCCGGGAGGACCAGGATGCCTTCGCCCTGGCCAGCCACCAGAAGGCGGCGGCGGCCATAAAAGAGGGGCGCTTCAAAGACGAGATCGTGCCCATCAGGACCTGGGTACGCCGGGAGTTCCCCGACGGTTCCCAGAAGATAGAAGAAGTGGTCTTCGAGGTGGACGAGGGAGTGAGGCCCGACACCACCCTGGAGGCCCTGGCCAAGCTGAAACCCGCCTTTGCCCTGAAAGGTACGGTGACGGCAGGCAACTCCAGCCAGATGTCCGACGGGGCCGCCGCCGTGGTGGTCATGTCTGACAAGAAGGCGGCGGAGCTGGGCATCAAGCCTATAGCTCTCTTCAGGGGCTACGCCGTGGGCGGAGTGGACCCCGACATCATGGGCATCGGTCCCACGGTGGCCATCCCCAAGGTGATGGAGATCACAGGCCTCAAGGTTGAGGACATGGACCTGGTGGAGCTCAACGAGGCCTTCGCCGCCCAGTCCCTGGCCTGCGTCAGGATCCTGGGTATGGAGGAGATGATGGACAGGATCAATGTAAACGGCGGGGCCATCGCCCTGGGCCATCCCCTGGGTTGTACCGGTGCCAAGCTCACCGTCACCATCCTCTACGAGATGGCCCGGCGCAATGCCAGATACGGCCTGGTTAGCATGTGCATCGGCGGTGGCATGGGGGCTGCCGGGGTCTTTGAAAGGGTGTGAGGAGTGGGGCCAGGGGTTCCCCTGGCCCTTTGTTTTTGGCGTTAAGAATGAGTGAAGGTTCACTCAGGATTAAAAGGGAAGGAGGGATGAGCATGGCTGAGGAGAAAGTGAAAGGTGGGGCTTTCCTGCTGGAATCTCCTAAACTCGAGGAGGTGTTTGTTCCCGAGGAGTTCACGGAAGAGCAACGGATGTTTGCCAAGACGGCGGAAGACTTTGTCAAGAACGAGGTAGCGCCCAAAAGCGACGAGATAGAGGCCAAAAACGACGAGCTCCACGTCCAGCTCTTTAAACAGGCGGGCGAGCTGGGTCTTCTCATGACAGACATCCCCGAAAAGTACGGCGGGCTGGGGTTGGACAAGATCAGCTCCATGCTGGTCCAGGAAAAGGTTTCCAGCGGTCAGGGTTCTTTCTCTGTCACCATCACTGACCACACGGGCATCGCCACCTTGCCCATCGTCTACTTCGGTACCGAGGAACAAAGACAGAAGTACCTGCCCCTGCTGGCCACGGGAGAACTTATTGGTTCTTACGCCCTAACGGAGACTAATGCTGGATCTGACGCCATGGGCATCAAAACCAAGGCCGTGTTGTCCGGGGACGGCAAGCACTACATCCTCAATGGTTCCAAGCAGTTTGTGACCAACGCGGGTTTCGCTGACATCTGCATTGTCTATGCCAAGGTGGACGGTGAACACCATGCCGCTTTCATCCTGGATCTCAAGTCCGAGGGGGTGACCCTGGGCCCCGAAGAGCACAAGATGGGCATCAGGGGCTCCAGCACCAGGGCCGTCTTCCTGGACAATGTGAAGGTGCCTGCAGAGAACCTTCTGGGTGAGGTGGGCAAGGGCCATCTTATCGCTTTTAACGTCCTAAACATAGGCCGTTACAAACTGGGGGTGGCTTGCACCGGTGCCTCTAAAGCGGCCCTGGGGGAGGCGGTGAGGTATGCCAACCAGAGGTTTCAGTTTGGCGTACCCATCTCCAGCTTTGGCATGATCAAGGAGAAGCTGGCCGACATGGTGACCAAGACCTATGTCTTGGAAAGCGCTGTTTACAGAACGGCGGGTTTCATAGACGCCTTGTTCAGCCAGCTGGATTACGATGACCCGGAGTTTGGTAAAAAGGCCATGGACGCCGTCGCCGAGTATGCCACCGAGTGTTCCATCATCAAGATCTTCGGCTCCGAGGTCTTAGACTTTGTGGTGGACGAGACGGTCCAGATTTTCGGCGGGTATGGTTACACCGAGGAGTACCCTGCCGAGCGATTCTACAGGGATTCCAGGATCAACCGCATCTTTGAAGGGACCAACGAGATCAACCGCCTCCTTATCCCCGGTATGCTCATGCGCAAGGCCATGAAGGGTGAGCTGGCCCTGTTGCCTGCCGCTCAGAAGCTGGCCAAAGAGGTGATGACCCTTATGCCTCTGGCCCTTTTGGGCAGTGGTCCCCTGGCCCAGGAGGAGCTGGCCGTGGAGATGGCTCGGAAGGTGGCTCTCATTGTGGCTGGACTGGCGGCTCAAAAGTACAAGGAGGCCTTGAAAGACCAGCAGATGCTTCTGGCCCGCATGGCCGACATCATCATAGAGCTTTATGCCATGGAGAGCGCCCTGTTGAGGACCAGGAAGGTCTTGGAGAAGAAGGGCGAGGACAAGGCCAGGCACCACGTGGCCATGACCCAGTTATATGTGGCCCAGGCCTTTCCCAGGGTGGCCCAGTTGGCTCAAGAGGCCCTGGCGGCCATCGAGAAAGGGGACATGCTTAAGGCCAATCTCTCTGTCTTGAGGAAGCTTACTCGCTGGTACACTCCCGTGGCTCTGGTTGATCTGAAGACCATGGTGGCCGACAAACTCATAGAGGAAGAGAAGTATTGGGTCTGCTAAATCATCCCTCCGCTCTCGCGTTCTTTTTTGGCTATGGGGCCCTTTGAGGGCCCCATTTTTGTGATTTCTTGGGGGGAAAACTTTCAGTTTACGACGGCTGATTGTTAAACTACTCATCTATTCATAGGGAGGGTGTGGATGGCTGACAGGATAGTTTCTGTGAACCCTGCCACGGGTGAAGTGTTGGGGGAGGTGTCCCAGGCCACTCAGGAAGAGGTTTCCCAGGCGGTGGAGGTTGCCAGGAGGGCCCAGGAGAAGTGGGGGGGCTTCAGCCCTCGGGAACGGTCCCAGCGCCTCAGGTGGGTATTGGAGGCCCTCACCACTCGGATGGATGAGGTGGCCCGACTTATCACCATGGAACAGGGCAAGACTCTGCCCGAGAGCTACAGTCTGGAGGTTTACTCGGTCTTGGAAGGCCTGGACTTTGCCGTCAATAAAGCCTGGCGGTATCTCATGCCTAGGGGGGTGAAACCATGGGCTCCCATCTTTGCCTCCCACCGGATGGAAATCAGGTATGAACCCTTGGGTGTGGTGGCCCTCGTCTCTCCTTGGAATTATCCCTTGGCGGTGCCTTTCTTGGAAGCCGCTAGCGCCCTAGTGGCGGGCAATAGCGTAGTGTTTAAGCCGTCCCCTTTCGCATCTTTGTCGGGGGCCATGGTGGGTGAACTTTTCCAGGTGGAGGGGATACCCGAGGGATTGGTTCAGGTGGTCCACGGTGGTGGAGGGGTAGGCCACTGGTTGGTTACCCATCCTGGGATTTCGGGAGTTTTTTTCACAGGGTCACGGGAGACGGGTAGAAAAGTGTATCAGGCGGTATCACCGGGATTGAAAAAGTTGGTCCTAGAGCTGGAAGGAAAGGACCCTGCCATAGTCTTGGCCGATGCTGACATGGAGTACAGTGTCCAAGGTATCCTTTGGGCGGCCATGGTGAATGCGGGACAGAGCTGTGCCTCCATAGAGCTGGTGCTGGTCCACAGTGCCATTTTCGATAGGTTTGTATCAACCTTGGCGGAGAAGGCCAGGGGTGTGAGGGTGGGGAACCCTCTGGAACCCGATATAGACATGGGACCCATATCCAATAGGCCCCAATACAAAAAAGTCTTGGGTTACCTGGAAGAGGCCCGGGAAGCGGGGGTGGAGGTGTTGGGGGGGGAAGCGCCAGAGGGAAAGGGGTTTTTCATAAGGCCAGCCATAGTGGTGAATCCCCCCAGGGGATTGAAAGTGATGGTAGAAGAGGTCTTCGGTCCAGTGGTCTCGGTTATTCCTTTCCACGAGGTGGAGGAGGCCGTCTCTTTCGTCAACAATCTTTCCTTCGGTCTAACGGCCTCGGTGTGGACCACCAATCCGTCATGCGGTGAGAGGTTCGCCCAGCATCTGCGTTACGGCGTGGTTACGGTGAACGACCATATCTTTACTTTTGCCGAGCCCCAACTCCCCTGGGGAGGATTCAGGGATAGCGGTCTGGGGAGGAGCCACGGTCTGCCGGGTCTCATGGAGCTGGTAGAGCCCAAGTCTGTGGCCAGGATTTACCGCTACAGACCCAGGCTATGGTGGTATCCTTATGGGAAGGATCTGGTGGACATCATGAAGGTCAGCATGAAGGGTTTTTTCTCTGCTTCCCTGGTCCGTCGCTGGAAGGAACTCCTTTCCCTACTCCTAAAAAAGAGGGTAAGGGAGAGGGTGGATCTCAAGGACTTCCTGATCAAAGGAGCCCTGAGGCTTGTGAGGGCCCTCATGGGCAGGTGAAGGGAGTAGGCCGTGGACCTCTATGATTTCGCGGTGGTGGGCTCGGGATTCGGCGGGAGCGTGGGCGCCATGAGACTGGCGGAGAAGGGGTATAATGTTCTCGTCTTGGAAGAGGGGCGCTGGTATCAGGATGAAGACTTTCCACCCCACAACCGTAATCCCTTTCGTTATATCTGGGATCCCAGGTTTTTCATGAGAGGCTACTTCAAAATCCATTTTTTCAAGGGACTGGCTCTCCTGGCCGGTGTGGGGGTAGGGGGCGGATCTCTGGTCTACGCCAATGTCCATCTGGTGCCCCCTGCCCCTTTCTTCCAGGGCTTTCCTCCGGGAAGGAATTGGGAGAAGGAGCTTGCACCCTTCTATGAAAGGGCCCGGTTCATGCTGGGAACTACCCCATGCCCCATCAGCACTCGGGCCGATGAGGCCCTGGGGGAAGGGGCCCGTCGCTTTGGAGTGGATGAGACCTTCCACACCGTTGATGTGGGGGTCTTTTTCGGTGAACCCGAAGAGAAGGCCCCCGATCCCTACTTCGCTGGATTAGGTCCTGACAGGGTGGGTTGCACCTTCTGTGGCAACTGCATGACAGGATGTCGGGTGGGAGCAAAGAATACCCTTTTGAAGAACTATCTCTATTTCGCTCAGAAGTACGGTGCCCGGATCGCGGCTGAGAGGAGGGTGGTGGACATCCTCCGGGAGGATGGAGCCTATACCCTGGTGGCCGTTGATCCCCTGGCTTCCCTGTCTTTCAAGAAGTTCCGCTATAGGGCCAGGAATGTGGTTCTGGCGGCGGGGGTGGTGGGTACCTTGAAGCTACTTTTCTCCATGAAGGAGAGGAGGAGACTTGATCTGTGCCCAGATTTGGGAAGGAGTGTGCGTACCAACAGCGAATCATTGCTGGGAGTGAGGAAGCCTGGGGGGGACGTCAACTTTTCGGAGGGATTGGCCATTACTTCAGGGGTCTATCTCGACGAGGTGACCCATGTAGAGGTGGTGAGGTATGGAGAGGGCTCCGACGGCCTAGCGCCCCTGGCTTTTCCCCTCACCCCGGGCGACTCGCCCTGGGCCCGTATCCGGGGACTGTTGTCCCAGTTGGGGCGAAATCCTGGAAGGACCTTGAGAGCCCTCAGGCCCCGGGATTGGGCCAGGGAGTGTATAATCCTTCTGGTGATGCAGACAGTGGACAACGTGCTGAAAATGGAGGCCAAGAGAGGGGCCCTGGGTAAACTCAAGCTCAGGATCGGCCCTGACGAGGGTTATGACAGGGCTCCCGTTTCCATACCCGGGGCCCACGAGTTTGCCAAGACCATGGCCCGGGTTCTGGACGCCGTGCCCTTCACCAACGTCTACGAGGCCCTCTTCAACTCCTCTTTTACAGCCCACATACTGGGAGGCTGTTCCATGGGCAGGGTGGTGGACGAGGAGTGTAGGCTGCTTGGCCACAACGACTTCTACGTGGTGGATGCTAGCGTTATACCCTCCAACCTGGGGGTGAATCCCTCCCTTACCATAGTGGCCCTGGCCGAATACGCCATGGAAAAGATACCCTTTAAAAAGGGTTTTTCTCGTGATAGGGTGCTACCAAGCTAGGTGGTGTCTGGTTCTTTGACAAAGGGGGTTCATTGACTCCTTATAGGTCTTCAGTGTAAATGAATGAAGGCTCATTCATTTATAAAAGATAACTAGATGGAGGGATGGGGAATGAGGAGAGTTGTTGCTTTGGCTTTGGTCCTAATGTTTTGTTCCTGGTTCCCAGGGGTCTTGAGGGCCCAGGAGGATCCCAAGGGGCTTTATCAGCAGGCCCTGGAGGCTTGGCAGGGGGTGAAGGACTACACCTGTGTCATGGAATCCTACAACAGGCTGGGCGACAAGGAGGAGTACAAGACCTATGAGTACTGGTACCTCAAGCCCGGCTATATTCGTATGAAGGTGGTGAAGGGCAAGGGCAAGGGGGGTGAGGTCTTTTTCGACCCCAAGAAAAATAAAGTTAGGGGCCACAAAGGTGGATTCTTCTCTTTCATAGTCCTCACCTTGAACCCCGATGACAAGAAGGTCACTTCCATCCGGGGAGTGCGGGTGGACCAGACCACCTTTGGGTATATTCTCTTCCAGTTAAAGCCCTACGTGGAGGCAGGGGAGTGTCAGATGTTGGAAGGGAGGGAAAGGAAGGGTTTGACGTGTACTGCCCAGGGCCAGTCTTACCACGGGGACATTTGGAAGGATAAGGTGGTTTTTGATGAGAGTATGATGCCCGTGGTTTGGGAGAGGTATGGGAAGGATGGCACCCTTCTCTACAGGCTGGTATGCAAGGACGTGAAACTGAACACGGGCCTCACCTTGAAAAATGTGGCCAAGGGCATGGAATTTAAGGGGGAGTAGTCATGGGAGAGGCTTTGGACAAACCTTGGGTCAAGTCCTATCCTAAAGAGGTACCCCTTCGCCTGGAGTATCCTAAGGTGAATGCCTTTTATCTCCTGGAGCGGGGTGTGGAGGTTGCCGGAGATAGGGATGCCCTCGTCTTTTTTGGTAAAAGAACCGGCTACAGGGAGCTCTACCGCTCTGTCCTCTCCCTCGCAGCTTCCCTTCAGGGGATGGGTGTGGGAAAGGGTACCAAAGTGGCACTTCTTTTGCCCAACTGCCCTGTTTATCCCATGGCCTACTACGCCCTCCTCAGGATTGGAGCCATTGTGGTCCAGCTGAATCCCATGTACACCCCCAGGGAAATCAACCTCCTTCTTAAGGATTCTGAAGCCGCCATGGCCATCACCTTGGATATTCTTGCCTTTAAGTTCGAAGAGGCCCTGAAGGAGAAACTTGTTGATAAGCTCATGGTAGCCAATATGAAAGACTTTCTCCCCTTTCCCCTCAGCATCCTTTTCCCTTTAAAGGTGAGAAAGCAACCCAAATTGGACATGGGTAAGTACGGGGACCAGGTGGTGAGCTTTCTCCCCTTCATCAGGGGGGCGGGAAAGCCCGAGCCCGTGGAGGTCCGTCCCGAAGAGGATGTGGCCGTCTTTCAGTACACTGGGGGCACCACGGGTATCTCCAAGGCTGCCATGCTGACCCACGCCAATCTTGTGGCCAACACCATCCAAACTCGCACCTGGACTTACAGATCCCAGGATGCCCGAGAGGTGGTCATGTGTGTTCTGCCTTTCTTCCACGTGTATGGCATGACAGCGGCCATGAACGTGGGGTTCTACATGGGTTCTACCCTGGTACTGGCGCCCAGGTTCGAGGTGAAAGAGGTGGTCAGCCTGATAAAGAGATACAAGGTGACCATGTTCCCAGGGGTGCCTACCATTTACGTGGCCATCAACCAGTACGCTTCCGAGCACAAGGTGGATCTCTCCTCTGTGGAGGTATGTATCAGTGGCGGGGCCCCCCTCCCCGTGGAAGTGGCCCAGGAGTTTGAGCGCTTCACTGGGGGCAAAGTGGTGGAGGGGTATGGTCTGTCTGAAGCTTCCCCTGTTACCCATGCCAACCCCGTTTGGGGTAAACGTAAGTTCGGATCCATTGGTCTTCCCTTCCCTGACACGGATGCCAAGATAGTGGACCCCGAGACGGGGGAAGAGCTACCCCAGGGGGAAGTGGGCGAGCTGGCCGTTAGAGGACCCCAGGTGATGAAAGGCTATTGGAATCGACCAGAAGAGACGGCTCAAGCCTTAAGAAATGGTTGGCTTCATACGGGAGATATGGCTAAAATGGACGAAGAAGGTTACTTCTATATTGTGGACCGTAAAAAAGATATGATAATATCCGGTGGGTACAACATATACCCAAGAGAGGTAGAAGAGGTTCTTTATGAGCATCCAAAGATATTGGAGGCAGCTGTCATAGGCATTCCCCATGAGTATAAAGGGGAGATAGTCAAGGCTTATGTTGTTCTTAAAAAAGGAGAAGTGGCTGTGGCAGAGGAGGTGATAGAGTTCTGTAAAGAGAGGTTGGCTCCTTACAAAATTCCCAAAGAAGTAGAATTTGCGACTGATCTTCCCAAGTCTATGATAGGGAAGGTACTGAGAAGAGAACTGAAAGAAAAGGAGCTACTTAAAAGGGGGGATTTGGATAAAGTTCAATAAAAATCTTTAATAGGAGGTGGAGTGGTGGAGAGAAGGAAGGGTTTATGGATTGGAGTGTTTCTGGCCTTTTTCCTTTCTTCTAATGCAGTGTGGGCGGGTAATGTGGACACTTACGGGATTGGAGCCAAAGCCACGGCCCTGGGAGGTGCCTTCACTGCCCGGGCGGACGACTTTTCCGCCGTCTATTACAACCCCGCCGGGTTGGTTCAACTGGAAAGGCCCCAGATCTCTTTTGGGGCATCCTTCGTGGACGCGGCGGTGAGTTCCGAGGTGAACTTCAGGAATGATTACGACCGCCGGGATGGCAAGTACGTGAAGGACGATACCCACCTGCTGGTCTATCCCCACGGTGGTGTTGTCTATCCCTTCAAGCTCTTTGGTAAAAAGGCGGCCTTTGCTGTGGGCACCTATGTACCCTATGGTCTTTGGCTCCGCTGGGAACCCGACCCCAAGGTAAACGCCGCTGCTTACAACACCTACGAGTCCTGGTACTACAGGGTGGTCAACGCTGCCCCCACTTTCGCCATCCAGCTCACCGACAGGCTCTCGGTGGGCTTCGGCCTCACTTTTGGAAACTCCCATTCGGGGGTGAAGAGGAGGATCTACGCCAGTCCCTATATCCAGGGTGCTGCCATCGGGTTTGGTGCATATTCTGGTTCTTTTAGTGGCACTTTTGATCCCCTCAATGTAGGTACCATAAATGCACTGTGGAATGGGCTTGTTCCTATTCCGGGGGCGCAGGTGTTGGCTCAGCAGGCTGCCGGTGCCCTTCTCCTTAACACCCTCAAAGACGGCAAGATGAAGACCACGGCCGTGGACGACTTCAACTGGTCCTGGAACGTGGGACTCCTTTACAAGATCAGGGACAACCTCCAGGTGGGGCTCTGTTACAGAGGACTCACCAAGACCCGCTTCTGGGTCAGAACCCATGTTTATGATGGCGATGGCAACAGGGTGGAGGATGTCAGGGGCCACACCAATATAGATCATCCTGACCAGCTCCAGGGGGGCATTTACTGGAGTCCCTTCAGGAAGCTCCATATGGAGTTTGACGTCACCTGGACCAACTGGAGCAGGATCTCCCACTACAGGGTGCGCTGGAATCGTCCCCTGCTCTACAGATATTTGGTGGACAATGGGATTGATGAAAGCCTGGCCTCTGAGATCACCACTGACAACGAGGACTTCCCCAGGCATTGGAGAAACACTGTCCAGTACCGCTTTGGTGTGGAGTACGAGCTCCTCGATTGGCTGGCTTTGAGGGCGGGTTACTACTACGATCCCACCCCCATTCCTGAGAAGACGGCCGACGCCACCTGGCCCGATGCCGATAAGAGGACCTTTGCCTTTGGTACGGGCCTGAAGCTCTTTGGGGGCAAGCTGATAGTGGATACCACCTATCAGTTCACCATGACCGATGGAAGAAGGATCATTGGTTGGGGCGATAGCGACAACCTGAACGAGAGCTATGGCACTGAGAGCGAAAATCCCGAAGCCCAGATGGTGGGTCGTGGATACGTTCACAACATCACGGTGACCTTAACCTACGTGTTCTAGTCAGAAGGCAGGGGTGGGGGAGGGAAAGGGTTTTTCCCTCCCCCATTTTTTGCATATTTCTCTGGAATGCCGGGATATCACGTACCGGTTTCTGTAATGGTCTAGAAGGTAGCGGTAAATCATGGTCTTCTGTCTCATTCTCGATGGCCGAGGGTTTTGATAAGTGTTGATAAAGGGAGTTTAGCAGTGGTATAGAACTAGGAAAGCTGAAGACTTAGGCCTTTGGTTAATCACTCTAAAACGTGGTGATACTTAGCGGAGCCCTAAGGGGTCCTCTGACTAAAAATGGAGGGGGGAGCCATGGATTTTGAACTTCCCGAAGAGTTGAAGATGCTCCGGGATACGGCTTACAGGTTCGCCCAGAACGAGTTTCCGCCCTTGGCCAAGGAGTGTGACCGGGAGGAGAAGTTTCCCTGGGACCTGTGGAAGAAGGCCTGCGAACTGGGGTTTATTGGGGCCTGGATTCCCGAGGAGTATGGGGGGGGAGGGGTTGGACAGCTGGGGTTGGCCATCATCATGGAGCAGTTTGCCCGGGTGGATATGGGTCTCAGTCTCATCCTGGCTTCCACTTTTGGGGCCGAGGCCATCCACCTCTACGGTACAGAGGAACAGAAAAAGAGGTACCTGCCTCCCCTGGTGAGGGGTGAAACCATCTCTGCCGGGGCCTTCACTGAACCCGACGCCGGCACCGACGTGGCGAGTACCAGGACCAGGGCCGTGAGGGACGGCGACGAGTACGTCATCAACGGTAGCAAGATGTTCATAACCAATGGCACCATCTGCGATTTTATGGTGGTCTTGTGTGTCACCAATCCCGAGGCGGAGAAGCGCCACAAGCGGCACAGTCTCATCCTGGTGGAGGCGGACAGGCCTGGCATCACCCGGACCAAGATCCACGGGAAGATGGGCATTCGGGCCAGCGACACGGGGGAGATCACCTTTGAGGATGTACGGGTGCCCGTGGAGAACCTCATTGGAAAGGAGGGAGAGGGTTTCTACCAGGTGATGCATTTCTTCGATGTGACCCGGACCTTTGTGGCGGCCCAGGGGGTGGGTTGTGCCCAGGGTGCTCTGGATCTGGCCATATCCTATG
>JAJSAC010000032.1 GCA_024274915.1 Thermodesulfobacteriota bacterium | reverse complement strand
TTAATGTTAGTCTTTAGACTAGCCATAGTTATTTCGGGAACACTTTTGGGCTTCTTTGTGGGCAAGAGTTACCTGCCCTCCTCACCGGCCGGCTACCTGCTGGGGGCAGCTTCGGGCTGTATAGCGGGACTCCTCTTTATTTACACCGTCCAAAAGGTTCTGGAACTCAACCTCAAAACCCTGGTGGGAGCTCTAATAGGAGTGACCATGGGTCTCATCCTCTCCTACCTCATCATAGACATAGCGGAGATAAAGTTCCCCATGGAAGGGGCCAAGACCCTGTTCAACATCTTTGTAGGCCTATGCTTCGGCTACCTGGGAGGCATCCTGGGGGTGAGGGTGGCAGAAGTGGTGGATCTTCCACGGGTGAGTAGGGACAAGATCCCCCTGGCGTGGGGAGGAAACAACAAGATCCTGGACACCAGCGCCATCATAGACGGTCGTATCGCAGACGTGGTGGACACGGGATTCCTGGAGGGTACCCTGGTGATACCCCAGTTTGTCTTGAAGGAGCTCCAGCACATTGCCGATTCCCACGACCCCATCCGGCGCAGCCGGGGGCGAAGGGGATTGGAGGTACTCAAAAGGCTCCAGGAGAACAACCGGGTGAAGGTGAAAATCACACGCCAGGACTTCCCCAAGATCAAGGAGGTGGATGAGAAGCTCATCACCCTGGCCAAGCGAATGAAAGGCAAGATTATCACCACTGATTACAACCTGAGCCAGGTGGCCAAGCTCCAGGAGATAGAGGTTCTCAATGTCAACGAACTGGCAGGGGGCCTGAGGCCTGTGGTCCTCCCCGGGGAGGAGATGGAGGTCTTCATCCTCCGCCAGGGCAAAGAACCCCGTCAAGGGGTGGGCTACCTAGAAGACGGTACCATGATCGTGGTGGAAGACGGCCGGGAATACATTGGCAATAAGGTGAAGATAGAAGTGACCAGCCTCCTCCAGACCTCCTCGGGCCGCATGATCTTCGGCCGGGTTAAAGGGGAACAAAAGGACCACAAAGCCCCGTCCGCCGAAGAGCACCACGGCGACTCCCGTCTCCAATGACCCATGGAAGAAAGGGTAGCTGTCATTGTCCTGGCCGCCGGGCAGGGCCTTCGGGCCGGCACCAAAAAACAGTGGATGGCCCTTGGAGATAGGCCCCTTCTCTCCTTCTCCCTGGAGATCTTCGAGAACCACCCCCTCATCCACGCCCTATACCTAGGAGTGGACAAAGACCACCTGGAAGAAGGAAAAGCCTGCCTTGAAAAGTGGGCCCCCAACAAAGGGAAAAAGGCCTTCGCCGGAGGAGAACGGCGCCAGGACACAGTATACAACGGGTTGAAGGAGTTGGAAGAAGACACCTTGCTGGTGGGTATCCACGACGCCGCCCGTCCCCTGGCATCTCAAGACCTGATCTCCAGGGTGTTAAAAAAAGCCAGAGAGAAAGGGGCGGCCGTACCCGCCATACCCCTAAGAGACACCATAAAAG
This sequence comes from Thermodesulfobacteriota bacterium, assembly GCA_024274915.1. Taxonomy (GTDB): domain Bacteria; phylum Thermosulfidibacterota; class Thermosulfidibacteria; order Thermosulfidibacterales; family B14-G1; genus B14-G1. The sequence goes on along the minus strand of JAJSAC010000032.1, from coordinate 15,133 downwards.
AAGTCCAATGGGACACGGTGAAAACCACCTTGGACCGAACCCGGCTCCGGGCCATCCAGACTCCCCAGTTCTTCAGAAAAGAGATCATCCAGCAGGCCTATCAACTGGCCCGACAGAAAGGGGAGGAGGCCACCGACGACGCCTCTTTGGTGGAGGCCATGGGAGTAGAGGTCTACACGGTGGAGGGAGAGGAAGAAAACTTCAAGATCACCTATCCCCAAGATTTTAAAAGGCTGGAAGACTTCATGGGCTGGGAAACCCGGATAGGCTTCGGATACGACGTCCACCCCCTGGTCCCCGGGAGGCCGCTAATCCTAGGAGGTGTAGAAATCCCCCATCCCGTGGGTCTCCAAGGCCACTCAGACGCCGATGTCCTGTGCCACGCCGTGGTGGATGCCCTCCTGGGAGCGGCGGGAATGGGAGACATAGGCGAGCTCTTCCCAGACTCAGACCCCCGCCATAAGAACCGACCCAGCTTAGAGTTCTTGGAAGAGGCCGCCCAACTCATCGCCCATCAGGGCTGCCAGATTGTCCATGTAGACGCCACCTTGGTGCTGGAGAAACCCAAAATCGCCCCCTACAAGGGGAAGATGGTGGAGGAAATGGCCAAGGCCCTGGGCATCTCCCCCCGGCGCATCAACCTCAAAGCCACCACTACCGAGGGACTAGGATTCACGGGAAAGGGGAAAGGGGTGGCCGCCTATGCAACGGCCACCCTAAAAGGGAGACCCCTTTAGCCTCCGATCCCCTGTTCTTCTTCACCTGTGGGAACACCCTGGCCAACGGCCCGGGCACCCATCTTGAACCTCAACTCCTCAACGAGGCAATAGGTGACGGGAACCACGAAGAGGGTGATCAATACTATCAGCATACCGCCGAAACTGGGGATGGCCATGGGTATCATGATATCAGCACCCCGCCCCTTGCTCGTCAGTACTGGCAAGAGGGCCAAAATAGTGGTGGCCACCGTCATCAAACAAGGCCGAATCCTTCGCACGCCGGCATACACCACCTTCTCCCTTATATCTTCGACAGACCTGACCGGCTTCTCCGAAAAGGCCTGCTTAAGATAGGTGGCCATCACCACCCCATCGTCCGAGGCAATTCCAAAGAGCGCAAGAAAGCCAACCCATATTGCAACGCTCAGATTAATGGGATGGACTCGAAACAGCTCCCGCATGCTGACATCGAAAAAAGAGAAATTCAGAAACCAGCTCTGGGAATAAAGCCAAATAAGAATAAAACCACCGGCCCAGGCCACCACGATTCCACTAAACACAAGCAACGAAATTATCACACTGCGAAAGTTTAAGTACAAGATGAAAAATATTATGATGAGACTCAAGGGAACCACAATCATCAACGTTTTTTGGGCCTTAATCTGGTGTTCATAGGAACCTGTGAATTTGAAACTCACACCCTTGGGAATGGAAATTTCTCCCCCCTCAATCTTATCGGATAGGAACCTCTTGGCCTCCTCCACAGTATCAACCTCAGAATACCCAGCCTTCTTATCGAACACCACGTATGCCACAGGAAAGGTGTTCTCACTCTTTATAACCTGGGGGCCTCTAACATAGAGGATATCAGCAACCTGGGATAGGGGAACCTGGGTTCCATCAGCGGTGAGGATAGGGATCCTACTCAAGTCCTCGATGTTGTCCCTCAGTTCCCGGTCATATCTGATCCTCACCGGATACCTCTCCCTCCCTTCGAAGGTGTAAGTTATAACCCGTCCCCCCACTCCATACTCTATTATGTCCTGGACATCCCGTATGTTCACACCGTAACGGGCTATGGCCTTTCTATCGATGCTGATCTCGAGATAAGGCTTGCCGATGACCCGGTCTGCAACAACCGTCGAAGGCTCCACGGCATGGACCTGCTTCAGGAGTTTCTCCATGGAAAGGGCCACACCTTCGACCGCCTCAAGGGTAGAACCATACACCTTAACCCCCATAGGCGCACGCATACCGGTCTGTAGCATAACGATACGGGCGGCAATAGGTTGGAGCTTGGGTGCAGAAGTGGTTCCCAAGATCTTCGTTGCTTTGACGATCTCCTTCCAAATATCGTCCGGACTCCTAATGCTCTCCCTCCACAACCTCCTGCTTTTCCCCGTCAAAGGGTCCGGTGGCCCATACTCGGGCTTATAGTTTATGACTGTCTCCACCATGGATATGGGGGCGGGGTCTAAAGGACTATCCACCCTCCCTATCTTGCCAACCACAGACTCCACCTCAGGAATAGCCCTTATAGCCATGTCCATCTTCCTCAACATATCCAAACTCTCCCCTATGGAAGCATGGGGCATGGTGGTAGGCATCAACAAGAAGGACCCTTCATCGAAAGGGGGCATGAACTCCTTGCTAAGGCCGGGGAACTTGTGGGAGGCCAGGGACCAAGCTGGGGTACCCCGTATGGTGCTTCTAGATATCCCCACCTTCTCCCCAACCACCAAGACGGGAGAAAATGTGAAATCGAAGCCCTTCCATACCATCAAACCCAGAAGGACCACGGAAAAAGGTATGAGGTAGAACACGAGCTTTCTCCTCAAGAAGAAGCGTAGGATAGGCTCATAAAAGCTCTGAAACAACTTAAAAAAGAGTAAAACCCCTCCTATGGCAGACAACACGAAGAGGAAATTTTTTACCTCTCCCCTTTCAACTCCCAGGGGCATCCAATGGCGGGTCAAAAGGACAGAAACCAAGGCCGCCGCTGCAAGGTTGGATAGGTACATAACCTTTTTCCTGGTCCCATGCGATAGCCTAGGACTGGCCAGGCGGCACACCACCAGCAAAACTATCAAAAGCCCAATCCACCACGAAAATCCCAAGGCCACCACCACCCCTACCAAGGCCAGAGCGGCATTGGCTATCCACCTGAACTTGTTACTGGTCTGCCTCCTGAAGAAAAGATGGATTAGAGGGGGCAGAACAATGATGGCCACAATCACTGAAGCAATGAGGGCAAAGGTCTTTGTGAAAGCAAGGGGCTTGAAGAGCTTCCCTTCGGATCCCGTCATGGTGAAGACAGGCAAAAAAGCAAACACCGTGGTGCTTATGGAAGTGACAACGGCCCCACCCACCTCGTTGGCGGCCTTGAGAATAACCTCCAGTCTATTGGACTCCGGAGGCGATTCTTCGAGGTGTCTAAAAATATTTTCGCACATGATTATACCCATATCCACGATGGTTCCAATGGCGATGGCAATTCCAGAAAGGGACATTATGTTAGAGTCTATCTTGGCCACCTTCATGGCGATAAAGCACATGAGTACGGCCAAGGGTAAAAGCCCCGATATGAGAAGAGAACTTGTGAAGTTAAACATCATTATTATAACAACGATAATGGTGATGACGATCTCATCGGAAAGGGCACTCTTGAGGGTTCCCAAGACCTGGTGAATCAGGTCGCTCCTGTCATAAAAGGGAACTATCCTTATCTTGGAAACTGTCCCATCTGCTAAAACCTTTCTAGGAAAACCCGGGGAAATTTCTACAACCTTCTCCTTCACCCTCTTTATAACCTCAAGGGGATTCTCCCCATAACGAGCCACCACAACCCCCCCCACCACCGCCGCACCTTCCTTATCGAGGGCTCCCCTTCTCGGCGCAGGCCCAAGAGTGACCCGGGCCACGTTCTTGATGTACACAGGTACGTTGTTCCTCTCCCTGATAACCGTATTTTCAAGGTCCTCAATCTTCTTTATGTATCCGAGACCCCGAATAAAGTACTCCACACCATTGATCTCTACCGTTCTTGCCCCCACATCGATGTTGCTGTTTTTCACCGCATTCAACACCTGGGCAATGCTCACCTGATAGGCACGCATAGCATCAGGGCTAACGTCAATCTGGTACTCCTTGACATAGCCCCCTATGGAAGCCACCTCACTCACGCCTGCTACAGACTCTAGGGCAGGTTTCACGTACCAATCCTGAAAAGTGCGCAATTCATGAAGGCTGAAGCCCTTTCCTTCCACGGTATACCAGAAGATCTGGCCCAGAGCCGTGGCATCTGGCCCCAGGGTTGGGACAGCGTCCCGGGGCAGGTACCTCTGAGCCACGTTCAGCCTTTATATGATACGGGAGCGGGCCCAATAAAAATCGATATCTTCGTCAAAGATCACGTACACACTGGAGTATCCGAAGAAGGAGTAACTACGAATAGACTTCACCCCTGGAACACTGAGGAGAGCCACAGTTAGGGGATATGTGACCTGATCTTCCACATCCCTCGGGGATCGTCCCGGCCATTTTGTGAAAACTATCTGCTGGTTCTCCCCAATATCGGGTATGGCGTCCACCGGTACCGGTGACCTGGGAAAGCCTTTAGAGTCGAAGTCAAAGGGCATAACGTACAATCCCCAAAGGACAACCAACAGGAGGGAAACAATAACCACAAACTTATTGTTGAGGCAGAACCTGATGGTGCTGTGAATAAGGCCCCTTTCTTCAAGCTTCATCGAATATCACCTGCTTTGGAAGGGCTCAACGGAGATTATCATGGGGCAAGTAGACAGCTTTTTGGCTCCCGCACTTTGGCATCTTGGAACCGAAATAGGGATTAGACACCTCATCGGTGCCCTGCATCCATGAAGCACCCTCACCACCGAAAGCCATGGGGCAATACATCTCATAGAGCTTGCCCTTCCCCGGTTGACCAAACTTTTTCACCATGCTGATCATTATCTTCGATAGGGAGGCAAAAGATTCCCTCACCTTTCCCATACTGGATGCCTGGGCTCCTGCCTCAGATGCACTGATCAAACCTAGCCGCAACTTGGACCAGGTCCCGCCCTCTTCATCCGGGGAAGGCCCCTCCCCCATAGACTTTGCATGCTTGGCCAGATTTCCCATCTCTTTCTTGGCCCCACGGAAGTCATCATTAAAGAGGTACCTCTGAATCAGCATGTAAGATGACAAGATGGGCGACAAGGAGTTGATATATTTCGATCCCGAAGCTTTACTCTTCTCTTCTTCACCATATACACTCATCATGCTTGATCCGGCCCTTATTTGTAGCTCGCTGTCGATCTTGAAATTGCCCTCCACAACGACCCGCTCCCCTTCCTTCAGACCAGATCTCACAATGTAGTATCCATCGGCTTTTGGCCCCAATTCCAACACCCTACCCTCATACACCGGCTGGGATGCATCGGCGACCTCAACATAAACCACCGCCCGCTTCCCGGTGAGAAGAGGCGCAGTCTCAGGAATGACCAAGGGCATGTCCGAGGGATCCTCCTTGGCGGCATAGCCCAAATCCTCCGAGGAAACGAGCCTTCTTTTACAAACCTTGCATATACCTGGCCCATCTTCCACCACTTCAGGATGGACGGGACAGACCCACTTACCAGCAAACTCAGGAGAGAAAACCCTCCCATCCTTCAGCAAGTGAACTTTTATCTCACCGCGCATGAACATCCCTGGTCTTAAACGCCCATCTGGGTTTACAACGTTCACCCTAACCTTTGCGGTCCGGGTCCTATCGTCCAAGAGAGGATCTATAAAAGCTATCCGCCCCTTAAAAACCTCGCCAGGGTACGCCTCCACCGTGAACTCAACTTCCTGGCCATATCGGAGCCACACCAGGTCCGATTCGTAGGCATCAAAAAAGGCCCATATCTCCGAGAGATCCGCCACCGTGTAAACAAGGGTCCCCTTACTTACGTAGGTCCCCTCGAAACCTTTCTTCTTGATCACAATCCCTGAGACAGGGCTATAAACCGTCAAGTGGTCCACCACCCTCCGCCTCTTTCGAATCCTCTCTATTTGTCTCTTCGTCAATCCCAAAAGACGTAACTTTTCCTCAGAGGCTTTTAGTGTCGAGATGGCCATCTCCTTTGACAGGCCATCAGAAATCTCTTTCAAGTTACTAGCATTATTAAGGGCCTGGATATACTCTTGTTGAGCAGAAATGAGCTCTGGACTGTATAGTGAGATCAAAGGGTCTCCCTTCTTGATTCTGGCCCCTGTGTAATTCACATATAACCTGTCAATTCGCCCAGCAACCCAGGCTGTGATCCTGTAAACTTGGGTTTCGTCATATTCGAACTTACCAACTATCTTAATTGTTTTAATAACATCTTTCTTAACCACTGGAGCAGTCTTTATAGCTGCCAGATCCCTTGCCGTATCCGACATAGCAAGGCGTGATTGGTATCCACCCGTCATTAGACCTTCTTCACCTCCAACTGGTACCAGATCCATAAAGCATATGGGACACTTCCCTGGTTTAGACAGTCTAATTTGCGGATGCATAGAACATGTCCACATGGTTGGATCTTCCGGCCTCTTCTCGTCGGAAGATACCACGGAGAACTTATAAATCGTAGTCGACTTCCGATCTTGGAAACTGAAGGACTTCATTCCCACTAAATAACCCAGAATAAACGTAGATAACCCAAGAGCAATAACCGTTTCTCTTCTCTTCATCTATAACTCCTTTATTCCATTTTGTTGCTTTTAATACAGTTCTTCTCCAACAACTTCTTCAAGCTTAGCTATGTTTTTTCTGAACTCTGTCAAGGCTCGCTCATATGAGAGTTGAAACCTTAAAAGTATCCGCTGTGAATCTATCAAATCCAAGAAACCACTCCTGCCAGCTCTATAATCTTCCTTTGCTATCTGTAGAGACTGCTCGGCCCTCGGGATGAGACTCTCCTTATAAAGGATAATCTCCCTTTGTGCTGTCTTGACTTTAAAGTAGGACTCCTTGATTTTGTAAAACAGCTTGTTCTCCTCATCTTGAAAGCTAGACAATCCTGACAAAACCTCTTTCTCAGCCAGAACCACGGCCCCTTTCCTCTTCTGCAGCCATATAGGTAGATTTATTGCGAAAGTCACCGACCAGGCATCTTGCCCATTCCGAGGCGCCATGGGAGAATCACTCTTAGAGATTTTTTGGTATTGAACTCCTAGGGTCACATCCGGAAGGTAATCGAGCTTTGCAAGGCGTTTCTTTGCCTTCCACCTTTCAATTACGCGCTCCCGAAACCGTATTATAGGGGAAGATTCCTTTGCAGAATTGTAGAGCTCATCAAGGCTCATGTTAAACACCTTGAATTTAATCTCTTCCGGTTTTCCCAGTGAAGCCCTTGAAGGCCTTCCCAGAAGGGTATTCAATTTCACCTTGATAGTAGACTTCATATCTATAAAAGTATTCAAATCATTTTGCAATCTTAACAACTCAATCTGTACCTTTAACAAATCTTGTTGAGCTACTTCACCGGTGATATACTTCACACGAATCAAGCCCTCCAATTGTTTGAGTATATTGATATTAGTCCTAGTGATTGTAATGGCTCTATCAATCCAATAAAACTCGAAGAAAGCTTTCTTCACTTCATAGATAACTTTAAGTCGGTTAGACACATAATCTTCACTGACCATGGCGGCTTCTAATTCCGCCACCTTTTTTTTCAAACTCAATTTACCAATCCACGGCAATCTCTGGGAAATAGAAACCCCTCCTTCAAGAGGACCATTCCTCGTTTCAATCTCTTCTATAAAGTACGTGACCTTAAGCACGGGGTCTGGTAGAGAAGAAACAACAGTGGGCTTACTTAGTGAAGCCTCCCACCGCTTTTTGGCAGCCATAATGCCTGGATTGTTCATGAGAGCAGTACTCACAACATCATCGAGGGTGACTAAACCACCATCTTTAATGTCGGAAGCTTTGCCAAGTTCGCTGTTGTCTTTGCTGATTGCCAGCACAATACCCCTGGCTGAAGCCTTTTTAAACAATCCCATAATGACAAGAGTGCACACTACAACAACCATATAAATCCGGATCACATGGCCCAATTTTCTCATTCCGTCACTTCCTCTCAACTTCCTTCATCATCACTGAATGCTCCTCTGCCTTTTCATTCTTAGATCTCAAAGTATTGGTACATGCTAAAATATCTCTCGCCAGTATCAGGAAATATGACAACTACCCTCTTGCCTTTACCCAAAGATTTTGCAACTTTAACCGACGCATAACAAGCCGCCCCTGAAGATATACCACAAAAAATTCCTTCTTCCCTTGCCAGCCTCAATGCCATGTTATAAGCCTCTTCATCTTTAACCGTAATTATTTCGGTGATGACGTCTCTATCTAAAATATCGGGAACAAATCCCGGGCCTATACCCTGTATTTTGTGAACTCCGGGTGACTCTCCCGACAGTACAGCGGAGTTTTCGGGCTCCACAGCAATTATCCTGATATTAGGATACTTTTCCATCAAGGCCTTACCCACCCCGGTAATAGTCCCTCCTGTGCCCACACCACCGACAAAAGCGTCAATCCCTCCACCCACACAGTTTATGATCTCCTGGGCCGTGGTGAGGTAGTGCACTTCGGGATTGGCCGAATTTCCAAACTGTTGAGGCATGAAAGCGTTCTCAGTTTTACCCAATATTTCTTCTGCCTTCTTCACAGGACCACTCATCCCTTCTTTAGCAGGTGTAAGCACCACTTGCGCCCCAAAACTCCTAAGGATATAGATTCTCTCCAGACTCATCGACTCGGGCATAATCAATATGCATTTATAACCTTTAACCGCACAAACAATGGCAAGTCCAATTCCTGTATTACCGCTTGTAGGCTCAACGATAACCGATCCTGGACCTATTAGACCCTTTTCCTCTGCGTTCTCGATCATACTTAGGGCTATTCTGTCCTTTACACTCCCTCCCGGAGTGTACGACTCAAGCTTAGCGTAAACCGAAGCCATATCATCATTGGTGATCCGCCTTAGCCGCACCATAGGCGTATTAAAAATCAGCTCAAGAACATTGTCAGCCACTTTAACTCCGGATTTCTTTAGATACAGTTCTCCAAGCTTTTCATACCTTATAGACTTCACGCCCTTGTTCGAACCATAATCTTTGCCATCTGAGCTCTTTCTTCTCCTTTTAACAATCTCATTTCCTTGCCCAGTACTTTCTTTTTTGAGGACATCATCAATCTTAATTCCTGCCACAAAAAATTTTTTTATCTTATTCAATATGCCCTTCACTTTAAATCTCCCGTTCCCTTAACCACCTTGTTTCTAACATAGTTTACTCCCAGCCTATCAATAGTGTCCCTAAATCTCTCGCCTAACAGCCCTTCTTCTCTATAGATTCTTATCAACTCACCTACAATTTCCAGTAGTTCGTCTGTATCACCAATATAATCGAATAATACTACACCCAGCTTTGGATTCCTGCCCATCTTCCCACCAACGAATATTTTATATCCTCTCTCATCGTTTTCCCAGGCATAGTCCGGGCAAGACAACACACACTTACCGCATCCTATGCACTTTTCCTCATCGTATTTAAGCCCTTGTTCTGTCATCTCGATGGCGTTAACCGGGCAGCTCTCCGCACATAATCCACACAGCATGCATAGGTTATCACAGAATCTTTTCTTTGCAATTCCCATAATACCTATATCGTTTTCTTGAGGCTTGGCACAGGAATTTGGGCAACCGGCTATACTAATCTTCAGTTTATTAGGTAGATCACCACTACCATAAAAAGCTTTATCCAATACAAGGGCCAACTCTTGAGTATCAATGATCCCATGGGGACAAACCTTTCCTTGGCAAGCAACAATTGTTCTTACACAGTGGCCGGCTACCCCAATCTCCAGGCCAACCTCTTTCAACTCTTCTTCCAATCTGCCTAAATCCTTGAGGCGCACATGGGGGATTTCCACCCCTTGACGAGTAGTGATATGAATATACCCTCTACCATACTTGTCTGACACCTCTTGCAGCTTTGATAGCTGATAACCTTTGATACGTCCTCCAACGACGTGGAGTCTCACCGAAAACAGGTCGCTATCCTTTTGCTTTATGTATCCATCCGCTTTAAAAGTTGTTAATTTATGTCCTTTCATGTTTCCCTCTTAGCCCCTTCCAGTAACTTTCTAACAGTGCTAATCATCTTATTGCCTTAAGTAACGAAAAAGATATCATTACTGAAAGTACTGGACTAACTGTCCAGGCCGCCAACGTTCTCTTCGCAATTTGTCTTTTTATGGTGACACCATACCCATCCTTCAAGCTAGCAATGGCGAAAATAGAAGCCATCTTTAAATGGACAAATGACTGGGGAACGCCCGATGCAGAGGCAACTATCATCAGTGTGCTAGGAATGAAACAAGTCAACGCTGTGGTAAACACTCCTAAGGGCACAATGTCTTTACCTGCAGTTTGGAAAGCGCCTTTAAACAGTATCCCTCCTATCCCAAACAATGGCGCAACAATAAGAAATCCCAACCCAGCACTCACTATGCCCCCTCCCGACAATGGCCCCACAATGTTGGCTACGTTATTCGTCCCTATTGCGAAAGCATCATAGCAACTACTTACCATCACAAATGTTTTAAGCTTTCCCTCATGAGCAGCTATCTTTTCATACAGTCTCAAATTTCCATGCCTGGGAGGATAGAAAAACCTACCCAGAAACAGGGTTAAACCGTAGCCCACCAATGGCAGAATTATCCACATAGGAATTAAAAATAAAAAGGTGCGTACGTTGATCTTACCAAAACCCAGACCGATCCCTACAATGGCACCTACGGTGATTAAACTTGTAGATTGAGGTATCTTTAAAACGTTGGCCAGAAGGAGACTCAAGGTTGCGGCAATAATAATAATTAGTGAGACATTAAAGTTTATAATCTCCACCGGGATAATCCCTTCACTCAAGGTGTTGCTCACGAACTTACCCAGGAGAACGGCACCAAGGGTGACAAAAAGGGTGAATAGCAATATGGCTTGCTTTCTTCTGACCACACCACTTCCACACGCTGCACCAAAAGACGCAGCGAAGTTGGCCCCCCCTGCACTTAGGGCAAAGGAGACCACAACCACCAGCAGGAGAAAGGCCTTAACAGGCACTTCCTCTCCACCATTGAACAAGGATACTTGCAACAGCCGGACGGGTGAGCTCGGCGGGAATCTCCCCCCTTCTCAGAAATTCTCTCACTTTTGTTCCACTGAGGGAGAGACGATCATTACTCGAGTGGGGACACGTCTTATTGGAAGCCATTCCTCCACATCTTTTGCAATAAAAGCTATTATCAAAAAACAAGGGGGTTATATCCAACTCCTCTTGAGATAATTCATCAAAGATCTCCTGGGCGGCAAGGGGCGGATAGTAGTTCCCCACCCCCGCATGGTCCCTGCCAACAATGAAATGGGTACAACCGTAGTTCTTCCTTATGATGGCATGGAAAATGGCCTCTCTTGGGCCTGCATACCTCATGCTAGCAGGGTTCACTGCCAAAACAACCCTGTCCTCTGGGAAACAGGTCCCCAGCAGGGCCTCGTAACACTTCATCCTCACATCTGCCGGGATGTCGTCTCTCTTGGTCTCCCCAACGATAGGATGGAGCAACAGCCCATCTACTACCTCCAAAGCACTTTTCAGGATATACTCGTGGGCCCGGTGGACCGGATTTCTGGTTTGGAACCCAACAACCCTCCTCCAGCCCCGGTCCTGGAAGATTTTCCGAGTCTGGGCCGGGTCGAGCCTGTACTGAAGGAAGGGATTGGATCTCGGCCGGCTGACGAGGGTGACCTTTCCACCCAGGAGAACGCCACTCCGCTTGTAGAGGGCTTTAACCCCCGGATGGTCCCCTTCACTAGTACCGTAGACCAGCTCTGCTTCTATCTTCTTGTCGTACTCGAACTTCTCCTCAAGATGAAGGACTGCCAGGAGATCACCCCCTCCATTGGTGAGGAAAACGTCCTCACCCTCCCTAAACCCCTTAGCCTCGTCTTCGGAGACAGCCAGGGTTATGGGTATGGTCCATGGCAACCCAGAGGCCAACCTCCTATTTTTTATCGTGCTCTCATAATCCTCCTTGGTCATAAACCCTTCCAAAGGGCTATACCCACCAATGGCGATCATCTCCAGATCCGATATCTCCCTTGGACCAAGCTCGATTTTCCTGGAACTTTTCAAGAACCGAGCTTTATTTATAAGCTCCTCTCTCCTTTCATTTTCCGCAATGCGGTTAACCAATCTTCCTCCATGGGCCTTAATCACCAATTGCCTCCTCTAATGGTTTATTAAACTACACTACTGCCTTTTACAGTGAAGCCCACATTCCTTCTTATCAGAGGGTTCCCACCACCAGCGACCAGCTCTCACATCCTCTCCAGGCTTAACAGCCCTTGTACAAGGATCGCACCCAATGCTTGGATACCCCCTATCATGAAGGGCATTATAAGGTACTTCATTCTCTATTATATAGTTCCATACTTGATCCTCTGACCAATCAATAAGGGGGTTCAGTTTAACTATCTCCCTCGGGTTTCCACCAATAACCCTTTTCTCAAACTCAACATTTTCGATACACATCCTCGTAACTGATTGCTCCCTCCTCAACCCACATATCCATGCATCCAGACCACTCAACACCCTATTTAAGGGCTTAACCTTTCTGACTTCGCAGCACAACTCTCTCAGTTCAATGCTCTTCCTGAACAGATTGAACCCGTGTTTCTCCACCATGTCTTCGATCAGATCGCTATCAGGAAAGTAAACTTCTAATCTGATATCATATCTGTTCTTTATCTCATCCATTGTGTTATAGGTCTCTTCAGGTAGTCTTCCCGTATCAATAGTGAAAACCCTAGCTCCAGGGCTGATCTTGGAAAGCATATCTATCAAAACAACATCTTCTGCCCCAAAGCTTGACGCTAAAGCCACCTTGTCTCTGTACTTTTCCACTGCCCACTTCAGCACAGCATGCGGTGTTTCGAACCTAAAATCATTGCCCTTCACTCTGACCACCTCCATGTTTGTATCTCCTTTTAATTAAATGTGGTAAATAGGGGTTTTCTGACCTCTCATCTTGTCTCTCTGCATCCTCACCATATCTTGTAACGTTATCGAGTTAAGCTCCTCCCATATCACCTCCTTAAGCCTTTTCCAGATATCACGCGTGACGCAACTGGCCGCCCGCTCGCATAACTTGGGGTTGTCCACGCACAAGACTGGAGCGATGGAACCCTCCACAGCCTCTATCACTTGACTCAGCCTTATCTCCTCCGGGGGCTTTGCCAGGGTCACCCCTCCTTTCTGCCCTCTCATGCTTTTGACCAAACCACTGCAAACAAGAGTCGCCATTATGTTTCCGAGATACCTGCGAGAAATGCCCTGTCTCACGGCGATGTCCTTAAGAAGCACCGTCCCCTCTTGATAATGTAACGCCAGATCCAACATGGCCCTCGCCCCGTAACGCCCTCTTGTAGAAAGCTTCATTTCAGTCCCACCTCCAATATCATTATTACTATCATTTTAGTGATAAATAACAAAAATAAAAAGGCCCAACCCAGCGATAACCAAAAAAACCGGTGTTTTTATTTGGTGACCCGCCCAGGACTCGAACCTGGAACCCACGGATTAAGAGTCCGTTGCTCTACCAAATTGAGCTAGCGGGCCAATCACTGGGGTGAGTGAGGGGATTTGAACCCCTGACCCCCGGAGCCACAGTCCGGTGCTCTAACCAGCTGAGCTACACTCACCATATTACCCATGTCAATGATCCCATTTTGGCGCGCCTGGAGGGACTCGAACCCCCGACCAGCGGATTAGAAGTCCGCTGCTCTATCCGGCTGAGCTACAGGCGCCCATCTTTTATCGGGGCGAGAGGACTTGAACCTCCGACCCCCTGCTCCCAAGGCAGGTGCGCTAACCAGCCTGCGCTACGCCCCGGCAAAACGGGCAAGCCTCTATATAGGCAAAGGAAAACCCCAGGTCAATAGCCTGGGTAAAAAGGAGCCAAGTTTTTCAAGGTCTCCTATCCATCCTCTCCTTAAGCCAGCGTTTCACCTCGTCCAGGAGTTCCTCTTTGTACTCCTCGCTCTTGATCACCTCATCCAGGTACTTCTTGTACTCCTCAAGGGCCTTGTCCCCTTCCTCCTTGAACTCTTCATCGCCGGTGATCCTGGCCATGGCATAGAGGGTCTCCACCACGTGGCGGAGCCAACCCTTCTCCTCTTTCTCCACCATCTCCCGGCAATAAGCCAGGAACTCCTTATACACATCAACAGCCTCGTCGTTACGACCCAGACGCTCTAGGATGTCGGCCACATCGCTTAGGAACACCCTATCATCCTCCTTCACCCGTTCCCTATAGTACTCCAGAGCCTTTTCCCAACAGCGCCGGGCAGCCTCCCCATCTCCAACTTTCTCCCAATTCTTAGCGGCATCCTCCCAGTACCAGCCCTCTAGAAGGGCCAGCTTCTCCAAAACCTGGGCAGCCCTGACAAAATTCTCCAGCTTTTCCTCAAAGATCTCCCGGGCCTTCCTCAAATAGTACTCCCCGTCCTCACCCTCCTTCTCACCCATCTGGAGGTACAGCTGGGCCACCCTGTCCCAATCGCCTGCCTCTTCGTAGCAAAGGGCAGCGGAGGCGTACCACTCCAGTTCTTCGTAGATCCTGGCTGCGTCCCTGTAAGCCCCACATCTCTTGAATTTTATGGCCGCTTTCTCCTTCTTACCTTCCTTAAGAAGCTTCTGGGGAGACTTGAAGCGGTCGACGATACCCAGGTCGGGCTCCGTCACATACAGAACCGCCGCTACGGCCAGTAGAACGAAGAGAACAAAGATGAGCCAAAAGAGAAAGGGGCTTGCCATGGTAAACGACTCGTAAGCGCCCAACAGGGCCACCAGACCTATGAGGGAACTCACCCCTCCCACCTTCCAGTTTTTTGCCCACAGAGCCAGACCACCCACAGCCAACAGACCCAACCCCCCTATCAGATAGCCCAACCCCAACAGATAACGTATTATCACTCCTAAGACATGCATATGCCCCTCCTCACAGCTTCATAATCAAAAACAACCCCTATCTAACCCAAAAGCCCCCGCCACTTCAACTTGCCACCTTCCAGGACTTCCCCCAAAATTCCCTTCCTGGTAAAGGCATCATGTTCAGAATCCTGGATTTTTTCTTTCCAACAAGTGAAAGGGCGGGGCATCCCTCCCTTGCCCATGGCTGATAGCTGATGGCTCATAGCTGATAGCAACTGTGAGCCATGAACCATGAACTACGAGCTATGAACTATGAGCTATCATCTCTGCGCTCGGAACGCCCCGCCCTTATCCCTAAGGGTAAAACTGGGGGAAGTCCT